>JAFTMM010000003.1 GCA_017452405.1 Clostridia bacterium
GAAAAGGCGGTGCTTGAACAGCTTATAAAACAAGAGGATAGACAGTATAAAGTCAAAGAAGAAAACATTGACATTATTAACCGAAAGTGTCATGATCTAAAACACCAACTTTCCGAAATACGCAAACTTGACGAAAGCGGTAATCGTGAAAACATAAAAGAAATCGAGAATGCCATCTTGATTTACGATAGATTTGCAAAGACGGGAAATAAAGCGCTTGATATCATACTTTCTGAAAAGAGTCTTCTTTGCGAAAAATACGGTATTAGGTTTACGTATATGGCGGACGGATCGTTGCTTGACAGTATGAGCCCGACAGACGTTGCTACCGTTTTTGGTAACGCTCTTGACAATTGCATAGAGTATCTGCAAAAAGCAGACGTGGAAAAGTGCATAATGGGCTTGCAGATTTTCGGCAATGCGGATATGGTTACCGTACATATTGAAAATTGGTGTGGTGATGCTCCCGAAATGTCAGACGGATTGCCGGTTACAACAAAAGACGATAAAAATTTTCACGGCTATGGTATGAAGAGTATAAAATACATCGTGGAAAGGTACAACGGAAATATGGTAGTAAATACTACTAATAATCGTTTTAGTCTCGATTTATTGTTCTCATTTAAGAAAAATACATAAAATTTGTTATTTTTGCCAACATATAAGCAAAATTTGCCAAAACTCCCACTTTTTTTAGGCGTTGTGATATTATCACTACAAGGCTAATGCCTAAAAAATATAAAGGAGGAATGTAATGAAAATTACAAATTTTGGCAAAACGCAGATGTGGCGTGTTTTAACTGTTATTTTTGCGTTTTTGCTTACGATTTTTATTGAAGGAACTGTTATCGCAAATCAGTATTCCAATAAGATTAACGGGTTCTTGAACATCCCGAGCTCTGAATTGGTGGAAACGGAAGAATCAACAGAAACGCCTATATATTTCAAGAGTGACTTTACGACGGCTAAGGAAGTGTGGGAGCACAACACTGAAGTTGCAAAGCGATTGGAAACAGAAGGCGCTGCATTGTTGAAAAACGAGAACGATGCTCTTCCTCTTACCAAGGGAGCAAAGGTAACGGTCTTCGGTAGATCGAGCGTTGACATGGTTAAGGCAAAGGATTCAAACTCGAAAGGTTCGAACGTTGACCTGAAGACGCAGTTTGAAACGAACGGAAGGCTGAGCATAAACCCTACGTTATACGAGGCTTATAAAAACTGTGGCGTAAGTGGGACTCGTGTAAAGGGCGCAGGTTTTGGTAAAAGCGATCCTACAACCTGTTCAATTTTAGAAGCGCCCATGTCCGTGTATACAGATGAGGTGAGAACCTCTTATGCTAACTATGACGATGCTGCAATCGTTATCGTAGCACGTGACGGCGGTGAGGGTGCCGATCCCAACCCTGCAATAGCGGCTGATGGCGACAAACAATATCTTGCACTGCAACAGCAGGAAAAAGATATGATAAAGGAAGCAACAGACAACTTCGACAAAGTTATTCTTCTCGTTAATACTATAAATATGATGTAGCTTAGCGAATTGGATTAGCTTTGAATAGATGCTTTCTTGTTTATTGGTGGCACCGGAGGATATTGATTATACGCAATTGCGGACATTCTTACCGGCGTTACTAACCCTTCCGGAAAATTGGCGAATGTATACGCTACCAGCTCTCTTTCCGCGCCTGCAATGGAGAACTTCGGTGATTTTACGTATTCTAATACGGATGCTTTGAACAGCGAATTGCAGACTGCTTATGGTGGAGCATCGAATGTCGCAAGATATACCAAGTACGTTGTGTATTCCGAAGGTATTTACGTAGGATATAAATACTATGAAACCCGTTACGAAGATGCAATCCTTGGTAAAGGAAATGCGAGCGACGCTATTGGATCTTCTACCGGAAACGCGTGGAACTATGCTGATGAAGTTGTATATCCTTTCGGTTATGGTCTTTCCTATACTACTTTCACCCAGACTTTAGATAAAGTAGAAACCATAAACGATGGCAAGAGCTTTGAAGTAACCGTTACCGTAAAGAATACTGGAAGCGTTGCAGGCAAGAGCGTTGTTGAAATTTACGGACAGTCCGAATATACCGAATTCGATAAGACTAACGATATTGAAAAATCCGCGGTAAATCTCGTTGGATTTGAAAAGACTAAAGAACTTACCGCTGGTGAAAGCCAGACTGTAAAGGTAACCGTAAACAAATACGACCTTGCAGTTTATGACAGCAATGTAAACAAGGGGTACATTTTCGAAGAAGGTGATTATTATCTTTCCCTCGGCTTTGACAGCCACGATGCGCTTAACAACATTTTGGCAGCAAAAGGAAAGACTAATCTTGTAGATTCTTTCGGCAACTCAGTTATCGGTGATGCTAATAAGACTTATCTTTGGAAACAGGACAGTACCGACACTGAAATGTTTAAGTATAGCGAGACCACAAAGAGTCGTGTAACCAACCAGTTTGACGACGTTGATTTGAATTATTATGGAAATAATCTCGTTACGTACCTTTCCAGAAGCGATTGGAAAAATACGTATCCCGAGCCTTTACAGCTTACCGCAAATCAGCAGATGATCGAAGGACTTAAGTTTACTTATAGAAAGAGCACTAATACCGATACTTCTGCCTTTAAGCAAGAACAGGATAACGGCATGACGCTTGCTATGATGATTGGCGCAGACTACGAAGATTCCTATTGGGATACGCTGATCGATCAGATGTCTATTGACGATATGCTCACTGCGGTAGCAAGAGCTTGTAAGATTGAAATTAAGTCTATTGGTAAACCGTTGAACTACTTACAGGATACCCCTACGGGATTCAATAAGAATAGTTATTACGTGAACTATGCTGGTTATACCTTTGCTGACGTGGACGAAATGACCGAGTATAAACCCCCTCAATATCCCACTGAGCCTGTTACTGCAGGTACCTTTAATAAGGAATTATTACAGGAACTCGGTGATGCATTTGGTGAAGACGGTCTTTGGCTTAACGTTCACCATCATTATGCACCCGGTGCAAACCTTCACAGAACTCCTTATTCGGGCAGAAACTTCGAGTATTACTCTGAAGACGCATTCCTTTCCAGCGAAATGGTTGCTTATCAAGTAAGAGGCGCTCGTATTAAAGGATTGATTACTTACGTTAAGCACTTCGTTGCTAACGATCAGGAAATGAACAGAACGGGCGTATCCACGTTTATGACCGAACAGACTTTCCGTGAGGTATATCTCCGCGGATTCGAAGGATGCTTTACAAAGTTCTACGAGGAAGGTAATTCTACTAATGCATTGATGGGCGGATTTAACCGTATCGGTGTAGTTTGGGACGGCGCTCACAAGGGTCTGATGACTAACCTTCTTACGGATGAATGGGGCTTCCTCGGTATGTCTGATACTGACATGGCTGCATGGACTCACATGGAAGCAAAGAGTGGGGTAATGGCAGGCACCACCGATTTCGCTATCACCAACGACAGCAGAGCTAACGAAATTCTTACCGACTTGGAAACCGATGCTGATCTTTATGCAGCGTTGCGTGAAGCAGTGAAGAGAAATCTCTACGTTATAGCAAACAGTCAGGAAATGAACGGTATTTCTTCGACCATGAAACTCGTTCCTATTGCAACGTGGTATCAGATCTTATTGACTGTGCTGGATATCATATTCGGCGTACTCCTTGTAGGCTGTGCCACAATGCTCGTGTTGAAAACCAGAAAGGAGGATAAGGAGTAATTATGAGTATCGATCTTAAGAATAAATCTAAGGGCTGGTATATATTTGCCGCTTCTGCGGTGTGCGCTTTAATATCGTTGATTATATATATTGCGCGTGGAGGTGATATCTTCACGACTGTCATTCCCGTAGCAGTAATCCTTAGTATTTTTGGTATTCTTCTTAACGTATTATTACTGTTAAAACCTATCAAACCGCTTGAAATCGTTCCCTTTGTTCTTTACTTAATTTCGCTGGTGATATTCTTCGGCTCCGAAATTGAGTTTATAGGTAACGTTGCTTACGGAACGGATGGTCAGTCTATTACTGCTGACTTTATCCTTATAGCGGTATTCGGATTTATATCCGTAATTTGCGGAATGGTTGCTGCTATAATGAAAATTGAAAAGTAATTCTTTTCATTTGATTAAATATTGAAATGGTGGGTTCGGACGGAGGTTAATGAGATCTCCGTCCGAGCTTAAACCTAAAAAGGACGATTAATGAAAATTGCAGAAAAAATTAAATCTGTACGAATGAGTGATCGAATTGCTTTTTTTGTAACATGTTGCATATCCATAATTTCAGCCGTTGATGTCGTTCGTTATGCTGTGCTTGGCAATCCTGTGGCATTCGTTACAATGCTGGTGGTGAATCTGCTTTTTATTCTTTGCGCTTTAACTGCGGGAATGGGAAGGGTACATCCGTTGTACTTAGTAGTTGCGGTATTTGGATTTATTTTGTTTGGCTTAACAAATAATATTGGGACTACGGTCTTTAATATTACTTTTATGTTTCAGGCGATTGTTTCCACCCTCGGAGGTATTGTGGGAACAATATTCTGTATTAAAGAAAAGCTTTTCCCGAAGAAAATCTTTGCCGTATTTTCGGCAATTATATTAGTTATCGTCGTATTCTTTATCGCTTTATGGGGAACAAATATAAATATTTCGGACAATACAACGGAATTCAAACAAGAATTCTGGTCAGTACCTGATATATACGAAACTGATGTTCCTGAAAAAGGTAGAGTGGAGAAATTAAATTACACTACAAAATCTTATGCCGTAGATGGTAGAAGTGTACAAAAGTCCGCTTACGTTTATATTCCTTATGGATATGATGAAGCGGCTCAGTACGAAATACTGTATCTTTTGCACGGTACGGGTGATGACGAGACCTCATGGCTTATAGAGCATATGGAAAATAAAATGATGCTTGATAATCTTATTTATAATCATAAAATTAATCCACTTATTGTCGTGACACCTACTTTTTATGTGGAAAATGA
>JAFTMM010000032.1 GCA_017452405.1 Clostridia bacterium
ACAATGAAGAAAATAAGAAAGTTATTACCCGTATTATTGATCACGCTCATGGCTGTTATCGCTATGACTTTTTCGGGTTGCGTAGAAGCGGATTTTATTGAATTTGAGCTCAAAATGACGGACAAGGGTTATATTGTTGCTTCAAAAAGCATTGATAACGATGAAGCAATCGGACAGGACGCGCCCGGTTGTATAGCGTTTGTTGAGGCTAGAAAGGGTGATTTTGCCGTTGAAGAGTACGTAAAGGCATTCTTCTTCTCGACCGAAGATCAGGCAATCGACTACTTCGTAAACGAGTTTAATGAAGACGATAAGTCGTCGGCTTTAAACCAATTGAAAAAGAATCCGACTTTATACGAGAAAACCGTTTATGGTCGTGTGGGTAAAATCGTAATTTACGGCACGCAGGAAGCATATAACGACGCGTTGGCGTAAAATATTGCGATAGTAAAAAAGCAAGGGGCGACGAGTTCGCCCCTTTGGTTTATCCGCCAATAAAGTGGCGAAAGAAGATTGGCAGAAGAAGTCATTTTTTGGAAAAAGCAAAAGGACGGATGCGGAAAGGACTAAGTATGGAAAAACCTTTAATTCAGCAAATCGTGAATAAGTACAAACTCATGAAAGCGGACGATCTCGTAAAAGAAGCGCGGGGTGGCAACGCCGAAGCGGCTTGCGAACTTGCCAAAAGGCTGTACGCAGGTAAGGGCGTGGACAAGAGCTACGAGCTTGCGCGCGAGTGGTTTGCTTTCGGCGCGGAAGAAGGTCACACCGAGAGCCGATACGAACTCGGACAGATGCTCGTTGCAGGTCTGGGCGGTGACGAGGACGAAACGTGGGCGGCGGAGCTTTTCAAAAAAGCGAGTGAAGCCGGACACCGTGGCGCTATGTTCGAACTCGGCGTTATGTACGCCATGGGCAGAGGCGTTAAGAAGAATTACGTCAAGGCTTCCAAGTACCTTCGCTTATCCGGAACGGAACAAGCGCGCGCCATGCTCGATAAATCGGTAGAATGGTGGAAGCCTGTTGCCGAACAGGGACTTACCGAGGGCGAATACCAATACGCCGTTTGTCTAATAAACAATTACGGTGGCGTGGGCGACGTCGTTAAGGGTTTGGACTATATGTACAGAGCGGCAATCAAAGGTCACGCAAAGGCTATGGACGCCATGAGCCAGATTTACGAAGTGGGCATAGGCGTACCTGCCGACAAGGCGAAGGCTGAATATTGGAAAAAAGAATACTGCAAAGTCACGGGCGTTAAACCCGAAGAGGTAGGATTAAAACGCGAAAGTGCGGATATAGAAACGGAATAACAGAAGGCGAAAAATGGAAGACGAGAGTTTAGCTATAACGGGGGAAAAGAAAGGCAGACTTAACAGTGACAAAATGGGTAAAACGAGCATCGTAAAATTGCTCGTTACGATGTCGCTTCCCGCGATTATATCCATGCTCGTGCAGGCGTTATATAATATAATGGATACGGTGTTCGTGGGTATGTATTACAGCGGACTCGGCGACGCTGAATATAACAGCGCTACGCAGGCGCTCAGCCTTGCATTCCCCATGCAACTTATAGTCGTTTCTATCGGCATAGGTATAGGCGTAGGCGCGAATACTTGTATCTCACGCAAGCTCGGAGAGGGCGACCGAGAGGGCGCAAGCCTCGTGGCTAAGCACGCCATATTGCTGGCGGTAGCCTGCTCGGCAGTTATGGCAATCGTTGGCTTGACCGCGTCAAGTGCGTTCATAATAGGTCTTGCCGACGTTGGCGGTGAGAGCGGAAAGGTCATTGAATACGGCACGACGTACTTGACGATAGTTACCGCGCTGTCACTCGGCACGACGGTGGAAATAACGTGTAGTCGTATTCTTCAATCAACGGGGAATATGCGCGTGCCTATGATTTCGCAAGCAATGGGCGCAGTTATAAACATTGCGTTAGATCCCATTTTCCTGTTCGTGTGCGGTTGGGGCGTAGCCGGCGCGGCGATTGCTACGGTAATATCGCAATTCACGTCCATGTTCTTTATCCTGTCAATGTTCTTCGTACGCAAACAAGACGTAAGCATTGCGCCCAAAGGCTTTAAGTTCAGCAGAAAGGCGGTTAAGGAAATAGTCAACGTCGGACTGCCTGCCCTCGTTACCAACGCTATCGGCGCAGTAACGTACGTGTCGCTCATGCTCATAATGAAAGCGTACGCTATGGGCAATATCCCTCAGCAGGTTCTCGGATTGTACTTTAAGTTCAACTCGCTTATCTTCATGCCCACGTTTGGATTGATGCAGGGCGCGCTTCCCATACTCGGCTATAACTACGGCGCTAGTCAGCGTAAACGCTATACTTCGTGTATAAAATATATGATACTGTTCTCGCTTGGTTTCTTGCTGATAGGGCTTGCGCTGTTCGAGACTATTCCCGAAATTCTGCTCGGACTGTTCAGCGCGAACGCCCAGACGTCAGAAGCAGGCGCAGTCGCGTTCAGAATAATCGCAATCGGTTTTCCGGGAGCTGCCTTTGGTATCACTATGATCAACGCGTTCCAATCCCTTCAGTGCGGAGTGCGCTCACTACTTATAAGCCTTTTCCGTCAGCTTGGAATTATCGTGCCGTTCGCTGCAATTTTCGGACAGTTCGGCGCGCACATGATTTGGACGGCGTATCCCGTTGCCGAATTCATTCCGCTCTTTATCTTCTTCCCCTCGCTTATAAGGACGATAAAGAAGAAGTTTGACGACAAGGAGCTTAAACAAAAGGAAGCCATAGCGTGAAAGACAAAGTTTACTCTGCGGTAAAAAGCATACCGAAAGGGCGCGTAGCCACCTACGGAGATATTGCGCTCCTCTCCGGATATCCCGGCGCGCAAAGGGCGGTGGGCAGACTGCTCCACAACAATCCTTTCCCCGGAGTCGTGCCCTGTCACCGCGTAGTCTTTGTAGACGGTAGGTTGGCAAGCGCATTCGCCTTCGGAGGTGAAGGCGTCCAACGCTCACTGCTTGAAAAAGAAGGCGTAACCTTCACTCCCTACGGCAAAGTGGACATGGCTAAGTGCAGGATTAAATATGAATAAATATTATTAACTTATAAACGGCCGCAAAATCAATGCGGCCGTTTATTTACTTCATAATGAGTTAACTAAATAAAACCATGCGAAAATTTACACATTTAAGGCAAAAATTTTTCGTGAGAATTTTCCAATCCTCTTGCGCTCGGCGCGGGATTGTGATATAATGAGGGCAATGAAACGGCAAAATGATGAAATCAAGAATCACCCTAACGTAAAGGGACAAGTCCCTCCGCACAGCGAAGAGGCGGAAAAGGCGCTTCTCGGCTCACTTCTTATGGACGAGAACGTGCCTATGGAACTGCTTCCGCTCGTTAAGGCTACGGATTTTTATTACCGCTCGCATAAGCTGATATACGAAGCAATGACGGCGATATGGAACGATAATCGCCCTATCGACCTCGTAACGGTAACGCAGGAGCTGGACAGACGTGGCGCGCTCGCCGAAGTGGGAGGAGCGGGCTATCTCTCCGCGCTTTCAGACTTTATGCCGACGTCGGCTAACTTTAAAGCCCACGCCGATATAGTTAAAAAGACCTCACAGCTTCGTCAGCTTGCTTCGGCTTCCAATTCCATACTCGAAAAATGCTTCGCAGGCGAGGACTCACTCGAAACTCTGCACTTTGCGGAAAAAGCAGTAAGCGACGTAGCCGAAAACCAGGGCATAAGCGCGCTCACTCCGTTTGAGAACGCGGTTAACGAAGCGGTTGCCGACTTCGACTCGCTCCTGCGCGATCCGCTTGCAAGGCGCGGACTGCAGACGGGTTTTCGTGACATAGACTCACTTCTCGGCGGACTGCACGGCGGTGACCTCGTTATTATAGCGGCGCGCCCCGGTCAGGGTAAGACGAGTATAGGTATGAATATCGTGCAGAAGGTTGCGACCGCTCACCTTGAAAAAGGGAACGAGCAGGCAGAACCCAAGGTTTGCGCTATATTCTCTCTCGAAATGCCGGCGTCACAGCTTGCTAAGCGTATGATCGCTTCTATTGCCGAAGTGGATTTCTCCCGACTTTCCAAGGGCGAACTCAAAGGCGCGAAGGAATGGAAGAATATCTCAAGCGCGCGATCGGCGCTCTGTCGCAGTAAGATCTTCGTGGACGATACTTCGCTGACTACGCCTATGGATATACTGTCCAAGTGCAGACGGCTCAAGCGCGAACAAAAACGCCTCGATCTCGTAATGGTGGACTATCTGACGTTGATGTCTAGCGGAAAACGCGTGGAAAACCGCCAGCAGGACGTTTCGGAAATTTCGCGTACTATGAAGCTTGCGGCTAAGGAACTTGACGTGCCTATTCTCCTGCTTTCACAGCTCTCGCGCGGTAGCGAAAAAGAAAAGCGTAAACCGCAAATGTCCGACCTTCGTGAATCGGGCGCAATCGAGCAGGACGCAGATATTATTATGTTCATCTACCGCCCCAACGTTCAGGACGATAACGCCGTGGAAAAGGACGTGGCTGAAATAATCGTGGCAAAACACCGTAACGGACCTCTCGGAACGGTTAAGATGCGCTGGGTAGGCGAGCACGTTTCCTTTGAGAATTGGGAAGAGGGCGATAACAGATCGGCGAACGCCGACCGTTCGGCAGATAACGTCGAACTCCAAAAGGGCATGGTTCAAAGCCTTACGGAGGTTTCGGGCGAAGACTCACCGTTTGACTAATACATATAAAGCGTAAACGCTTGACAAAATATAACAGGACTTATATAATAAAATTACTATGAAAAAGATGACTCAAGAAACGAAAGAATTGGTATTCAAACTTATGGTTGCGTTATGCGTAGCCGTGATTGCTGTCGTATCCGCGCTTATCGTGTTCGCATTGACGTACGTAGCAAAGCTCGAAATGCTGTCCGTCGCCGTGGTAGGCGTGGGAATGGCAACGATAGTTGCGCTCGTGTCCGTAACCATTTGGCGCGGACTCGTGGCTTACAGAAGCTGAAACCGCGCGGTCGGGTAAAAAACCCCGACCGCCGATTTTTTATTAAGCAGTTCTTTCACGGTAGCTGACAAGTAATACTTACTTTGCAACTGCCATACGGTTTTATTTAATCAATGAAAACGGCGCTTTATCGCAAATACCGCCCCACGACTTTTGACGGGGTTATAGGTCAGGACGTTATCGTTACCACGCTCACGAACCAGATTCGCAAGGGCGCGGTTTCGCACGCCTATCTTTTTACGGGTAGCCGTGGAACGGGTAAGACGAGTTGCGCGAAGATTTTTGCCCGCGCGATAAACTGCGCTAGCCCTATAAACGGTAGTCCGTGTGGCAAGTGCGATACGTGTAAGGCGCTTACTTCGCCGACTAATCTCGACGTGCTGGAAATGGACGCGGCGTCCAACAACGGCGTGGACTATATCCGCGAACTGCGTGAAAACGTTAGTTACCTGCCCACGAGCGGTAAATATAAAGTATACATTATAGACGAGGTGCATATGCTGTCTTCGAGCGCTTTCAACGCGCTCCTTAAAACTCTCGAAGAACCGCCTGCGCACGTCGTTTTTATTCTGTGCACAACCGAAGCGCACAAACTCCCTGCGACCATTCTTTCGCGTTGTATGCGCTTTGACTTTAATCTCGTTCCCACCGAGGAGCTTTATAAACTTATTAAAAAAATCTTCGACGCTGAAGGCGCAAAGGCGGAAGATCAGGCACTGTGGCATATAGCCAAGCTCGGCGAGGGTAGCGTGCGCGATACGCTGTCCGTGGGCGATAGGTGCATGGCGGCGTCGGATAACCTCACCTACGAGCTTGCTCTTAAAGTTACGGGAGCGGGCGGAACGGCTGAAACGGCGTCGCTTCTGGACGCGGTAGTCCGCGCAGATGCGGGCGAGATCATAAGGCTGGTCGAACAGCTTGCTTCGGCAGGACGCTCGGTATCGCAGATTTCTCACGAACTAACGGTTTTTGCGCGCGACCTTATGATGCTAATTGCTTCGGGCGTTAACCCGACCGCTTCGGTGGAGATCGTGGAAAAGGCAAAAGATTTAGCAAGCAGAACGAACCTTAACTTCCTCGTGCAATTCGTTCGCGTGCTGGGCGGAGCTGACGCGGAGATTCGTTACTCCACCTCGCCGAGAATCGTGCTTGAAAGCGCGTTACTGTCGCTGTGCCTCGCTCCTGCAGAGACGGTGCAGTCGGTTGCTATGCCTGCGGTTAATACTACGCCTGCGGTTAATACTACGCCTGCGGTTAATACTACGCCTGCGGTTAAGTTTAATTCAAGCCCCTCGTCTTCGGTGCAGTCGAATGAAAAGTCTATTGAAAATAAAGAAAGGATAACTCCGCCACTTACGCGCGACGGTAACGCCGTTGCCGTACTCGGTCTTATCCGCAACAAATTGCGCCATAACAGCGCGGGATTGATAATAGGCGAGTATGGCAATCTTCCCGACGAGAACGTGCGACTCGTCGGTAATAAGTTCGTGATATTCGTGGAAGGCGGTTCGTATCTGACCTTTACCGAACCGAACAATATGCGCGAGGTGCAGAACATTCTTGACGAGCAGGGCAAGGGCTACGTGCTCACCGTCGAACGCCTGACGAGCGGAGCAAGTGTTATGAGTCAAATTCTCGACGCTCTTCAAGGCTTGGAAGTTGAAGTAGTGGACGGGAAGGGTAAAACTATTCGTACGCAAAACTAAGTTCTGCGTACGAAACGAATTGCGACCTCGTCGTAGGGACGCTTGTACTATGAATTGCGGACTTCGTCGCATGATTTGACAGCTACGCTGTCATGAAATCTCGCTACGCTCCATGAATTGCAACATTTGGTTGCATTACGGATAATTTTTAAGATACTTAATTTATTTTAACATTCAAAAGTATGCTTACTTTTTTTTCAATAAAAGAGTTTTGGGTGCTTTTTAAAAAGGAGAAATATTATGGCAAAACATTTTGGCGGTGGATTCGGCGGAGGCATGAATATGCAGGCGCTGATGCAACAGGCACGCAAAATGCAAGAACAAATGGCTAAGGCTCAAGCGGAGCTGGACGAAGCCGAGATAGAGGGTAGCGCAGGCGGTGGACTCGTTACGGTAGTCGTTAACGGTCACGGCGCGCTCACGGGCATAACCATTAAGCCCGAAGCGGTAGATCCCGAAGATATAGAAATGCTTGAGGATCTTATTATCGCGGCGTACAACGAGGCAGCTTCGGAAGCTGAGGATATGAAGAACGAAGTAATGCCGGCAGGCGCTAACGGAATGTTTTAATGACGGCGTCGATCAATAAACTTGCTCATAAGTTTTCCAAGCTTCCCGGAGTTGGGGCAAAGACGGCTATGCGCTACGCATACGCCGTTATTGGCATGAGTAACTCGGACGTAGAGGAGTTTAGAGAAGCGCTTGCGGACGTTAAAAATAACGTCAAGTACTGCGCTAAGTGCGGTAACTTCACCGAAACTGAGGTGTGCGAGATCTGCGCTAAAAGAGCAAGCGACGTTATCTGCGTGGTTACCTATCCAAAGGACGTCGTGGCAATGGAAAAATCCCACTCATTCCGTGGCGTGTATCACGTGCTTCACGGTACAATATCTCCGCTTGAGGGTAGAGGCGCGGACGATATTCGGGTTAAAGAACTGCTAGCAAGGCTTAGCGGAGTAAATGAGGTCATCCTTGCCACTAACCCCGACGTGGAGGGCGAGGCTACCGCCATGTATATAGCAAGGCTCATCAAGCCGTTGGGAATAAAAGTCAGCCGTATTGCGCAAGGTATCAGTATGGGTAGCGATATTGAGTATGCCGATGAGGTAACGCTGTCGCGCGCAATCGAATCCAGAGTGGAAATGTGACAATTTTTTCGCACCACTTGCCGTCATCCTGGAGCGTTAGCGATAGGATCTTAGCCTTCCCCTTGAGGGGAAGGTGGCGCCAACGGCGACGGATGAGGTGTTTTGTTCGGCAAAGGACCTTGCCTTAAGAATGACGCGTATTCTTCGTCCTGAGCCTGTCGAAGGATCTCAAAGTCTTAATACTCAAAACTACTTTTGCATACGCGCAAGGAGATTTTATGGATAAAAAAGCATTATTTAAATTAGGCTACGGACTTTACGTACTTTCCGCAAAGGAAGGCGAAAAAGACAGCGGTTGTATCGTCAATACCGTTATGCAGGTTACGGACGAACCGCTCCGTATCGTTGCCGTAGTGAATAAGGCGAATTATACCAACGGCATGGTGGCAAGAACGGGCAAGTTCTGCGTATCCGTGCTTAGCGAAAAGGTAACGTTCGACACCATCAAGCGCTTTGGCTTTCAGTCAGGTAAGGACGTAAGTAAGTTTGACGGAATAGAGAAGCAAGACTACTGCGGTCTGCCTGCGCTCGCTAGCGAGGAGTGTAATGCGGTTATTGCCTGCAAAGTTCTGCAAACGGTAGACTTGCCTACGCATACTATGTTTATAGCCGAAGTCGTGGATGCGGAAGTTAAGAGTGACACGCCCACCTGCACGTATACTTACTATCAGGAAAACGTCAAACCTAAGCCCGAAGCTAAGAAGGAAGAGCAGGCGAAGTGGCGTTGCACCGTGTGCGGTTACGTTTACGACGGCGATCCGCTCCCCGAGGACTTCATTTGCCCGTGGTGCAAACACCCTGCGTCGGATTTTGAAAAAGTATAAGCATAAAGGCGCTTGACAAGTTCAAGCGTTTTTGTTATAATCCCTTATGATAATCATGGAAGCGTATCGAAGTGGTCACAACGAGGCGGTCTTGAAAACCGTTTGGGTTAACAGCCCACGGGGGTTCGAATCCCTCCGCTTCCGCCAAGAAATAGGACACCCTTGTGGTGTCCTATTTTCTTTAGCGGAAGCGGAGGGTGAGAACAGGAAAATCTCGAAAAGATTTGCCTGTTCGTCTTACGAGCCTTGTGCAGAGGTAGAGTAATCAACTTTCACCGAAGCAAGCTGCGAGTAACCTGCCCGTTAGGGCAGTATCCCTTCCGCTTTATGAGAGCAAAACAACAGAAAAAGCAATTCCGCCAAAATAAAAACACCCCATAGTGGGTGTTTTTATTTTGCCTTCAGCGGAGGGATTCGAACCCTGAGAGGGCGTGGTGCGTTAAGTAAACAGTCCTGTGGACTGTTTATAGCGACACGGACGAGCAAGCTGTGCTTGCGAAGTCGGAGGATTGCGAAGCAATACGCTATCCCTCCGCTTCCGCCAAAATAAAAACACCCCATAGTGGGTGTTTTTATTTTGCCTTCAGCGGAGGGATTCGAACCCTGAGAGGGCGT
>JAFTMM010000033.1 GCA_017452405.1 Clostridia bacterium
ATAGGATCTCAAAAACTTATCAATAATGACGCGTTAGCGTCAATTCATGGAGCGAGCGCATGAGCGAAACGAGAATTCATGACACGAAGGGTCAATTCATGCAAACGCAAAGCGTTTGCAATTCATTTACAAATGGAAACTTATGGACAAATTTGAAGTTATATCACCCTATAAGCCGACGGGAGATCAACCGCAAGCAATCGAAAGCATAGCAGAGGGCATAGAGAACGGTCTGCGCCACCAAGTGCTTCTCGGTGTAACGGGTAGCGGTAAGACGTACACCATGGCTAAAATAATAGAGCGGATCAACAGACCCACTCTCGTTTTAGCGCACAATAAAACTCTCGTCGGACAGCTTTGCAACGAGTTTCGCGAGCTGTTCCCGAACAACAGGGTAGAATATTTCGTTTCCTACTACGACTACTTCCAACCCGAAGCGTATATAGTTCCTACCGATACGTATATCGAGAAGGATCTCGCTATTAACGACGAGCTGGACAAGCTCCGTCACTCGGCAACGTGCAGTCTTGCCGAACGCCGTGATACCATAGTCGTAGCTAGCGTATCTTGCATATACGGTCTTGGCGCGCCACTCGAATACTACCGAATGTCCGTATCGCTTCGACCGGGGCAGGAACTTTCTCGTGACGCACTTATCCGCCGTCTTGTGGAAATCAACTACACGCGCTCGGACGCGGACTTTGAGCGAACGAACTTTCGTGTTAAGGGCGATATTGTGGATATTTTTCCTGCGTCAAGCTCCGAACGTGCGGTACGCGTGGAGTTCTTCGGTGACGAAATCGAGCGCGTTTGTGAAATAGAAGCGCTAACGGGCAGAGTGCTTAATAACCTCAAGCACGCCGCTATTTTCCCTGCGTCGCACTACGCCGTTGAGGCGGCTACGATGCGTTCTGCGCTTTCGGCAATAGCGATTGATCTTGAAGATCAGATTAAGTTCTTCGAGGATCAGGGCAAGCAAATCGAAGCTTACAGAATAAAACAACGCACCAACTACGATATGGAAATGATGCGTGAAATAGGCTACTGTTCGGGTATAGAGAATTATTCGCGTTACTTCGACGGTCGCGCGCCCGGCACGCCTCCGTATACGCTTCTCGACTACTTCCCCGAAGACTTTATCATGTTTATTGACGAAAGTCACATGAGCCTGCCTCAGCTCCGCGCTATGTATAACGGCGACAGGGCAAGAAAGACAAATCTCGTCAATTACGGTTTCCGCCTACCTGCGGCTTTCGATAACCGCCCTCTTAACTTTGAGGAGTTTAACGCACGTATTCCGCAGGTCGTTTACGTTTCCGCAACCCCTGCGCAGTACGAACTCAAGCTCGCGGATAATATAGCAGAGCAGGTAATACGCCCGACAGGTCTCGTTGATCCGCCTATCGAAGTCCGTCCCGTAAGCGGTCAGATAGACGATCTTCTCGGTGAAATAAAGGCAACGGTAGAAATGGACGGCAGGGTGTTGGTCACTACGCTCACCAAAAAAATGAGCGAAAGCCTCACCGACTTTCTTGCCCAGCACGGGTGCAAAGTGCGCTATCTTCACTCGGATATTGACACTATGGAGCGTATGGAACTGATAATGGGACTGCGCCGTGGCGATTTTGACGTGCTCGTAGGAATTAACCTGCTTCGTGAAGGTTTGGATATGCCCGAAGTGCGCCTCGTAGCAATCCTCGACGCGGACAAGGAAGGTTTCCTCCGTAGCGAATCCTCACTCATTCAGACGATAGGACGCGCCGCGCGTAACGCCGACAGTAAAGTGATAATGTACGCCGACGTTATGACAGGCTCAATGAAGCGCGCGATAGACGAAACCAACCGCCGTCGTGAAAAACAAACGGCGTATAATAAGGCGCACGGCATAACGCCTAAAACCATTGTCAAAAAAATTGCCAATACGCTGGAAATAACCACCAAAGCCACGGGCGAAATGCAAGGCGAGGATATTAGCAAGCAAATCGAGTCCTTGCAATCCTTAATGCGCACCGCGTCCGCCGCTCTTGACTTTGAAACGGCAATCAAACTCCGCGACCGCATAGGCGAACTCAAACGCTTGGAAAGGGAAGTAAATAAGTCTAAGAAGTAGTACTTGCGCAAGCAATTTGTCATCCTGAGCGTCTTTACGCTGTCATCCTAAGCGTCTTTACGCTGTTATCCTGAGCGTCTTTACGCTGTTATCCTGAGCCTGTTATCCTGAGCGCCTTTACGCTTACATCCTGAGCGTCTTTACGCTGTTATCCTGAGCATAGCCCGAAGGATCTTCCTGTCAGCCTGGAGTCGCAAGCGATAGGATCTCTTATCTTTACTACCCGATAATGAGTTACATTTTCTATTAAATGCAAAATAACGATTTACATACTAATGCGCGCGAGGAGTTTATCCGTCTTGCCCAAAGAATGGCAGAGCGTGATAAAACGGCGTTAGAGGAATTCTATATCATTTACGGTAAAATGATATATTCTTTTGCGCGCGCGGTTTGCCACGTGCGCGAAGATGCGGACGAAATCGTAAACGACGTACTCGTCAAAGTATGGAACTCGTCAATCGACCTATGCAGGATTAAAAAACCCATAGCGTGGCTGTATACCATTACTTCAAACATTGC
>JAFTMM010000034.1 GCA_017452405.1 Clostridia bacterium
ACCTGCTCTTTCTTATCCGTAGCGGTTTCATCGTACTTGTAAACTAACTTACCCCAATTCGAAGGAATAGAGCTTACGTCGAATTCGTCGAACACGGGAGCAGTGGTATCGGATACGGTAATCGTATACTTATATACTGCGGTAGAGTTGCCTGCGCAGTCAGTTGCCTGATAGGTAACTTCGTACGAACCTGCTTCGGTAGGATAGAAGGTCATGAAAGTATCGTTATCGAACTTAGCCTTAGCGTCTCCCCAGAATTCTCCGGTTGCGAAACCGGTCTTCTTATCTACTTTTGCGTCCTTAACGTCTACGCCGTCTTTCTTAACCGTAATGGTAAGACCTACTCTTTCGTCATAGTTATCGGTAGCGGTTGCGTTAGGGAGCTTAATAGCGGTATTGATAGAGGACGACTCAGGTACGCCGGAAATGCTGAGCGTAGGAGCGGTATCGTCTTTAAAAGTACGCTGAACCTGAGTGCTGTACTCGGTGGTATAGATGTTTTCACCGCCGGGAACGGTAACGACGTAAGTAAAGAAATACTTACCTTCTGCATCAAGAGTAATCTCATCGCCGGCTTCTTTGTTTGACACTTCACCGTCGGGAGCAGAAACTCTTACCTTTACAACAGCGTCGGTATCGGCTACCCATCTTTCATCTTCTTCATCATAGATATAAAGGGTGGCTGCGGGAAGAGTTACTTTAGTATCTACTCCACAGAAAGTAGGTATGGCTGAACCGTTACCATCAACAATGAACTTATATTCATTGTCCATGTATACTTCTACGTTATATGTGTAGCTTGCATACTCGCCTGCGCCCTGTGCTTTGTAGGTCACCTTGTATACGCCAACTTGTTCTGCCTTAACTTTGCCGTTTACAGGCTCTACTTCAATGCCTGCGGGCGACATAACAGTCGCGCCAGCTTTAACATCGAATTCGCTGCCGTATTCAACACGGCTAACTACTTTAGTCTCAACGAGCGTTGAGGGGGCAGTCGCTGCGCTTACCGTCTGCATAATTGCGCCCGTGCTTACGAACGTAAATGCAATAAGAAGCGAGGAAACAATGGCAATTATCGTGCTTGCTATATTTTACATTAAGGAAATTCTCCTTGAGTTTTTACTGGTTTGTATAAAATTACAAATTACAACATCAATAAGTATATATAATACTGTCGAAGTTGTCAAATATTTTAGGGTGAAATTTGAATGAATTTATGAAAAAATATAATTATGACAGTACTCTAATAAAGCTTACTACCTTATTTTCGTCGTCAAGCTCCTCTATTTCCGCAATAGATTTTCTTATATCGCTTTCTTTTGCGGGATGAGTAAGGAAACAAACTACTGCTCCGCCTACTCCGCCACGCTGAAGAACGGTCTCGATGCTTACGTTGTTTTTTGCAAAAACGGTCGCAAGCGATGCGAGAACGCCGGGAGCGTCTTTTACGGAAGCGGAGAGGTAATACTTGCTGGTAAAGTCGGTGCTTATGTTTATTTCAGGAGAAACTTCTCCGTTATTCTCAAAATCCGAATAAAGAGGCGAAGTGCGTTTTGCGGCGTAAACGACGTCACTTACGATTGCGCTACCGGTAGGACGCGAGCCTGCGCCTCTGCCGTAGAACATAAGGTCGTCCACGAAATCGCCGTTAACGAACACCGCGTTAAAGCTACCGCTAACGCCGGCTAAGGGATGCGACTGCGGTACGAACGTGGGATGAACGCGAACTTCAACGTCGTTACCGTGACGTTTACCGATTGCAAGAAGCTTGATAACGTATCCGAGTTCTTTACCTGCCTTAATATCCGCTTTGGTTACGTTCGTAATACCCTCTCTATAAACCTTAGTTCCGGGTATGCAGGTATGGAAAGCGAGCGACGAGAGTATGGAAAGCTTGTACGACGCGTCAAAGCCCTCGACGTCTGCCGTCGGATTGAACTCGGCGTAACCGAGCTGTTGAGCTTCCTTGAGCGCGTCGGCGTAACTCATTCCCTCTTCGGTCATTTTGGAAAGGATATAGTTAGTCGTGCCGTTGATGATACCAACGAGTGAATTAACGTGGTTTGCCTGCAAGCTTTCTTCAAGCGCGCGGATAATAGGAACACCGCCTACGCAGGAGGCTTCGAAATAAAGTCCTGCTCCGCCCTTTTTCGCGGTTGCTTCAAGGCTCGGCCAATGCTTGGAAATTAGTTCCTTATTGGCGGTTACTACGCTCTTGCCTGCAAGAAGCATTTTTTCAATAAACGACTTTGCCGGTTCTACGCCACCCATTGTTTCGATAACGATAGAAATATCCTCGTCGTTTGCGATTTCGTCCGCACTCGAAGCCACTGCGTTTTCGGGGATACCGAAAGATGCGATGCGTTCGAGATTTTTGTCAAGGACTTTTTTAACGCAAAAATCTATGCCGTGATTTTTGAGCATAAAGTCGTGGTTTTTAGTGAGTATTTCGTAAGTTCCGCCACCGACGGTACCGATACCCATAATAGCTACGTGTACTTTCTTCATTTTCTCGTCCTGTAAATTTATTTTTCTTTATTTAATTTATATATAACGTTCAGACCGCGAAGAGTAAGCGTACGGTCAAGTACGTCAATTACCTCGCTGTTTTCTTTTATTATAGCCGAGAGTCCGCCCGTTGCAATAACCTTAGCGCTTTGGTATCCCGATTCTTCTTTCATTAAACGGATAATGCGTTCCGCCATACCGATATAGCCCTGAAGAAGCCCGGACTGCATGTTGGTTATCGTCGTACGACCGATTACTTTGCTAGGCAAGCTGAGTTCGATTTTAGGCAATTTTTCCGCAGACTCGGCAAGCGATTCTGCCGCGCTCTTTAAACCGTGAGCTATTGCCCCGCCTAAAAACTCGCCTTTTTCGCTGATTACGTTAAACGTCGTAGCCGTTCCGCAATCAATCGTTATGCACGGACCGCCGTAGGTGTAATACGCTGCAACTGAATTTACGATTCTATCCGCGCCCACTTCCTTGGGATTGTCGTACTTTATGTTAATTCCCGTTTTCACGCCCGAACCTACGATTAAAGGCTTTACGCCGACGTAATAGTCGCAAGCATGCTCGAAAGTGTAGTTCAATCCCGGCTTAACCGAGGACATTATCGCGCCGTCTATGCTTTCGGGAGAAATTTTCTTTGCCGAAAGTTGAGCAAGTATATCCAAACCGTATTCGTCACCCGTTCTTACTCTCACCGTTGAAAGTCTGAACGAATGGACAAGTTTGTCGCCGTCAAAAACGCCGATTTTAATGTTCGTATTTCCGATATCAATAGCAAGTAACATAATTATTCGTCCGTTTTTTCGACCTTCTTGAGCCTTTCCGAACCGTCTACGTTAAGGCGAAGTCCTCTGCGTACGCCGAGAACGAGGAGCGGTGTAACTATTATCGAACACAAAAGCTCAGGCAATACGTTGGTTATGAATACGCCCACGAACGCAACAAATAGCGGATCTCCTTGCGCAAAAAGGAACATGCAAGTAAGCGTATATATAGTATTTGAAAGAGCGACGAACGCTCCTCCGAAACTGAGCGCAATATATTCTCTAATGCGCTCGTTTTTTATTTTTCTAAGAATAAGCGCAACGAGTCGGTAAACGCCGTATCCCGTTATTCCCACAAAAGCTCTGGGTAGAATGGCAACGAGTGGATTATAGAACGTGGTCTTGCCGAACATAAACGCAGTAACAAGCGAGGCTATTCCAAAGAAAAAGCCTGCTGCGATTGCCACTTGAAATTTGCGTTTTAAAAGCGCAAACGTAGAAACCGTTGCCGTAGAAACGATAGCAAACGAAACGGGACTCCATACGGAGATCGCTCTGTCCAGCGTCATTGCTACAAACAAAAGCGCCAGCATTACCGCAAGTAGCGATATAACTCTCGTGGTGTTTTTATTCATTTTTAGCTCCTTGTCGAACCCCGAACCATTCAGGTGTCCGCTTAATAAAAATTATTAACAATAGGTCGCGCGCTTAAACGCTACGCGCCGTAAGTATTATTTGAAATTATAACATTTCCGCGCTTAAAAATCAAGGATTTTTCTATCACGCATACAAAAAAACGAAACCCCCGCAGTTAGGGAACGCGGAGGTTTCAGGCAAACGCACAAGTTTTTTCTTCGGTATGTACGCGAAGAAATTATTTGCAGCAACAATCGTGGTTACAGCCACAGCACGATAAGATAAGCAACAGCCAAATAATATCGCAACAGTCTAACTTCTTGTCACAGCATCCGTTACCGCCACCGCAGAAGAGGAGCAGTATAAGGATAGTGCAAACGTCGATACCTGAGCCGGAATTGGAGCAACCGCATCCGCTGTTCTGATTGTACA
>JAFTMM010000035.1 GCA_017452405.1 Clostridia bacterium
GGGAGCATCATACTCACTGCGCCCCACGAACAAATTCCTGTCATAGTCGATATTTTCATAAATTACGTCAAGCGTTTTGCCAACAAGTGAAGCGTTGCGGTCCTCTGCAAGCTTTTGAGCAAGCTTGCCAAGTTCGTTTACGCGCTTTATTTTTATACCACGCTTAATCTGTTCTTTCATTCGGGATGCAGGCGTACCGTCCTCTTTACTGTAAGCAAATACGCCCAATCTTTCCGGCTTATATTCTTTTACGAACCTAACGAGCTCTTCAAACTGTTCTTCCGTTTCTCCCGGAAATCCAACGATTAATGTCGTGCGCACGGCAATTCCGCGAGATTTTAACTTGCTGAAAAGTTCTTCGATCTGCGCTTTATTGCTACGTCTACCCATGCGCTTGAGCACCGTATCCGAAACGTGCTGAAGTGGCACGTCCATATAATTTGCTATGCGCTTTTCGCTTGCAACGAGATCAATAAGTTCGTCAGTTACAAGTTCGGGATAACAATACAACAAACGAATTTTTTCAAATTCACATTCTGCGAGTAAGTTCTTGATTAAAGTAGTAAGCTTTCGTTCGCCATAAAGGTCGTATCCGTAATTAGTAACGTCTTGAGCTACTAAAATCAGTTCTTTTACTCCGCAGTCGTCGAGGAACTTCGCTTCACTAACCAAACTCTCGATAGTACGCGAATGGTATTTGCCTCTTATAGAAGGTATAGTGCAGTAGGTACAATGATTATCGCATCCCTCGGCAATTTTCAAATACGCGTAATGCGGAGACGTCGAGATGATACGCTTTTCGGTCGGCTCATCCTTGCCCTCCGTGGAAATTTTAACGTCACCCTTGATTATTTCACAGATTGATGAATAATCATTCATGCCCACGAAAGCGTCTACTTCCGGAAGAAGTTCTATTAAACGGTCTTTATAGCGCATAGGCAGACATCCTGCCACTATGAGCTTTTTTAAACAGCCGTTATCTCTTAATTTTGCTACTTCAAAAATAGTGTCAAGGGCTTCTTTTTCCGCCGTTTTTATAAACGCGCAGGTATTGACGATTATAATTTCTGCTGAAGCAAGATCGTCAGTATAGGTAAATCCGCCTTCGCCCAATCTATATAATATGTTTTCGGTATCTACGCGGTTTTTATCGCAACCGAGTGAAATTACTGCTACTTTATTCATTGAAAGGCTCGTTAAAACATTCTTCGAACTGCGTTTCGGTCATATATACTTCACGCGGTTTTGCGCCGTCGCGAGGTCCAACCCACTTGCGCTGTTCAAATATATCGATAATTCTCGAAGCTCGGGAATAACCGAAGGAGAATCTACGCTGAATAAGCGAAGTAGATGCAGTTCCGCTTGTTATTAAACAACGCATAATGTCCGGGAAAAGCTTCTCGTCTGCGTTCTCTTCGTCGGAAGAAGTTGCGGAGATTTCAGAAGCTTGCTCTTTGGATGCAAGTATCTTGTTTTCAATTTCCTCATCAAAAAGCGTCTTATTGTTCTTCTTAATAAAGTCAACAACGCTGACGATTTCCTCGTTTGAAATAAATGCGCCTTGAAGTCTAAACGGTTCCGCATTATCCATCAGAAGCATATCGCCTCTGCCAAGCAGAGTTTCTGCACCCATATGGTCAAGTATAGTCGTAGAGTCGGCACGCGACGTTACCTTGAATGCCATACGCGCGGGAAGATTAACTTTTATCGTACCGGTAATGACGTCTACGGAAGGTCTCTGCGTAGCAAGTACGAGATGAATACCCGAAGCACGAGATTTTTGCGTTATAGTCCTTATTCTGTTTTCAACGTCTTTCTTTCTGGTTGACATAAGGTCGGCAAGCTCGTCCACGATCATTACGATATAAGGCAATTTCATAGCCTTGCGTTCCTTAACGAGTGAACAGTTATTATACTCTTCAAGATTGCGAACGGGATATCCCTTCATTGCAAGGTTATTGAAGATATCGTATCGCCTGTTCATTTCTTCAATCAGATAATCCAAAGCGTTGATTGCGTGATCAGCATCCGTAATCGGCTTACGAAGAAGCAAATGAGGCATTTCGTGATAGAGCGTGAACTCTACTTGCTTAGGGTCAACGAGAATAATACGAACGTCTTCGGGTGAACGCTTATAAATAAGGCTCATAATAAGCGTGTTCAAGCAAACCGATTTACCCGTACCGGTAGTACCCGCAACGAGAAGATGTGGCATTTTTTCCAACGAACGGACGATTGCTTCACCACCGATATCCTTACCTACTGCAAGCGGTAAGACATATTTGGTGTTCGTAAACGCATTTGCTTCGATTATTTCTCGGAAGCCTACTATGGCGGGAGAGTTATTTGCCACCTCAATGCCGACAGCCTGTTTGTTTGCAACGGGCGCTTCAATTCTAATATTTCCGCTGGCAAGAGCGTATTCAAGGTCAGCGCTGAAACCGAGAATTTTTCTTACCTGCATACCGGGTTGAGGCTGAAGCTCAAATCTTGTGACGGTAGGTCCTGAAACTACATTCACTACGTTCGCTTTAAACTTAAGATCGTTAAGTGTCTGCTCAATCAAACGTGATTTGCGCTCAATATCCTCCATGTCGATATTTACGGTAGCGTCCGTATACGACAAAAGTGTTGCAGGAGGATACGTATAATCATAAGGTTCTACCGCCTGCGGAATAGCCACGATAGCGCCTTCGGTATTAACGGAAGTATCCATTTCCATCTGTCCGGGCAGTACCTTAGACTTCTTTTCACGTTTAGGTTTTTCGGTCTGCTCAACGTAGTAACCGCTGTTTTCACCGGTAAAATCTGTCTTGTGTTCAGACATATCAACTGGCTCTTCTTCTACTACGAACGAAGAAGTAACGAACGGCTTTTCTTCCGTTTTAGGTTCTTCAACCGTATCTGTTATCTCTTTAGTTTCGGATTCAGCAAAACTTGCAAAAGTCTCCTCTATCTCGTCAAGCTGTTCCGTCTCGTAGATCGCTTCGTCATCTTCAACAACGTTGTCCGTTTCGGGCGAGAATTCGGAAATTATATTATTAAATTCATTGAAGCTGTCATCTGTAATTTTGTCTACACTTTCTGGTACGGACTCTTCCTCAATAGGACTAATTTCAGGCGAATGTTGAGCAGGCGCTTCTTCCTTTTCCGTTTCGGCAAAAATCGACTTAGCAAACGAGGAATTAATAATCGGCGCGCGCGGAGCTTCCTTGTCTTCAACTTTCGGAGCTTCAGTTTTTTTCTCGTCAGGAAGCGTTGCGGAAGAGAAATCCGTAAAGCTACCAACGTGCATATCTGCGGGTGATTTTATGATTTTTGAACTTGACGCAACGCCAAAATTAGGCTCTACCTCTTTTGATTCTTCCTTTGGTTCTTCTTTCTTTTCTACCTTAAACATCTTTGCGAAATAGTCCGCATTGATAATAGGAGCAGGCTCCGGATCAGATATAGAGGTTTCGAACGAAGAAACGTCACCTGACAGCATACTACGGAAGCCGTCAACGTTACTATCGTCGTCACTCATAGAATAAAAATTATTTACTTTGCTCGATTTTTCGCTATTAAATGCGAAAGAAGATGCGTTTAAAATACCCCCTACTACGTTATTATCATATCCTCCGTCGTCTTTTTGCTTAGGGATAATGATATTAGGAAGTTTATTCTCATGAACTATTTTGTCCGGTTTCTTAGGCGCATCCGCTTTGCCGAATAAATTCAAATTTTCCGTGGTCTGAGTCGGCGAATAGATTTCTGCCAAAGTATTAAATTTCTTATTGGAATCGTACAGCTCGCCCGCAGCCTGATCTTTAATAAATTGACGGTCTAACTCACTGTTTCTGTCGCGCGAATAATTATCATACAAGGCCTTCATCGCAGCAGATCTGTCCATTCTGCGATCGGGATCTTCTACAAATTCAAAACCGTCCTCATCGTCGTTTATTTTATACGGAATAA
>JAFTMM010000036.1 GCA_017452405.1 Clostridia bacterium
AAATCTACTTACGAGTATATGGAACGTCTTACGCTTCTCGGCAGAGGATAACGGTCGTTTCCCGTTGTGGATAGACGGCTTATCCGACCTGTCGCGCGCGCCCATCTTTGGCGTTGGCTTTATGGACGGCGGTTATAACGGCGATTTAATCAACGGCAATATGTACTCCAACTTCTATCATAATATCGGAGTGGAACTTCTCGGCGCGCTTGGCATAATTGGCGTTATAGCGTTTATAAGTCATTTAAAGAATTGGCTGGAAGTTGTAATTCGCAAGTTCTCGTTTGGGAAGTTTATTATTTGTCTCGTGCCTGCGCTCGTAGTTCTTATGAGCATACTCGACAACTTCTTCTGGTATCTTAACGTACAGATACTTTACGGCGTATTCCTTGCGCTTGCCGAACGCAGACTAGAAGATGCTCGGGAAATAGATATAGCGAATATTAGGCCTATGCGTTCTAAGCCGAGAGTGGTCTTTACTCTCGTTGAAGCGGGTAAGGGACACATAACGCCGGTTCAGGCGGTTCATAGCGTATTCAAGGAAAAGTACGGTGATAGGGCGGAGGTCGTTCTTTCCGAGTTCTATACCGAAACAGGCGACCAAAAGCTCGTTGACTTTGAAAAAGGATTCGCGCTTGCCGTTAAGATTCAGAGCCGTAACGCCCTGCTCGGCAAGGCTTGTCGGCTTGGTAACTTTTTATCCGGCGACGCGCTCGGACAAGAATGGCTGATGGCAATTACACCGGGCGGTATTATTACGAAAAAGCGTGGCGTTAAGCATATGGAGGAGCTGGATGCGGACTTCGTGTTCACGGCGCATTGGGCGACGGCGTACTACGCTAAACAACTGAAAAAACGTCCGTACGTCATGATGTTCTGCCCCGACGCTTACGCTAACGGTATGTTCAATATGGACTGCAACGAACTGCTCATGCCCACGGAAGCGGGCTATAAAGACGTAAGAGGTCGCAGGCTGTATGCCGGCGGTAACGTCACCGAAGTTCCTTGCCCCATACGCAAACAGGCGGAATACTACCGCGCGCGCATTCCGGAATTGCGAGAAAATCTCGGCATTAAAGATGAACTGGTCGTAACGCTGTGCGACGGTGGCTACGGCATGGCGAGGCTAGAAGAAACGGTAAAGGAGCTTTCTCAGGCAAAGGAAAAGCTGACGATTATCGCGCTTTGCGGTACGAACGACGAAATGCGCGCTCGTATCGAAAAGCTGGAAACCTCTCCCACCGTCCGCATCATTGCAGTAGGCTACGAGGAGGATATTCTCGGCTATATTGCCGTGGCTGATCTGTTTTTAGGCAAGGGCGGAGCTAACTCCATGGCAGAACCCGCCTACTTCGGCGTGCCCGTAATAATTACTAAGTGCATAACGTATATAGAAAAGGGAATGAAGAAATATTACGTCAATAAGGTTGGCGGAGCGCTTTATATCCCGAACGCGAAACGCGCTGCGGAAAAAGTCCTTGAGTTTGCGCGTGACCGTTCGCTTTTAGTCCCTTACGCGCAGAAAATGGCTACGCTGAGAGAGTGTTACGGCGCAGAAAAAATCGCCGATCTTATATGGAATCGACTGCAAGAAAGAATAACTGATTGAGTGAGTTTAGAGGGGGAGTGCTTTTGAAAGGGCGCTCCTCTCTTGTAAATTACTAAACTCCTAATCTATTGATTGACTTTGCGTTAAAGGTGTGGTATTATATTAAAGTTATGAAGAAGAAATTATTGGCAATATTATTATGCGGTGCGTTGCTTATGTCGTCGGTAATCGCATTCACGGCTTGTGGCGGTGAACCGGAGGAACACGTAAATTACGACTACTTTAGGTTTACTTACGACGAATCGCTTCAGGGCTTGGTGCTTGAAATCGAAAACAAGAGCAAGCTTCCTTCGGGCGCGATCACCCTGCCCGCATATAGTTATTATTATGCTAACGGTTCGGGAGAGGAAATTGACCACGAAAAATTTATGCCCGTTAGAAAGATTGCCGACGGTGCGTTTGAGTATATCGGAACGCTTACGACCGTCGTAATCCCTACGTCGTACACCGAGCTGGGAGCAGGCGCGTTTGCGAACTGTAAGAACCTTACCAGCGTAACGCTTTCCCCGAATATTGAAGTAATCTCTGACAATGCGTTCGACGGCTGTCTTGCGCTCACCTCAGTGCTTGACGATAATTCGGATACCATTATTGCCGGTGTGAAAGAGATTGGTGACAACGCTTTTGCTTCCTGTATGTCACTTCGTGAACTCGACTTCACTTACGAAGAAGACTTCACCGTAGGCGACCGCGCGTTCTTCTATGCAATTACCCTTCGTTCGTATGACGTGAGAAATGCTTCCTACGTTGGAGCAAACGCATTCGAAGGCTGGCAAAGCACGCAGACCGTTAACTACGATTCCACCTCCGGCTGGTCGGATGATTGGAATGTAAATAGTGATGCGGAGTTTAAAAAGGTTTAAAATAAAGGTTTTGGAATAAGGTAGAAATAAGGTCTCCATTAGCCAGCTTATTGAATGTAGACAAGTGAGGATAAAATAGGTTTACATTAGCCAGCTTATTGAATGTAAATAAGTGAAAGTTTCGTTTATAGTTACTTTATAGTACAAACTTTTCCGCTAAAAAGTTTGATCTTAAGCGGGAGA
>JAFTMM010000037.1 GCA_017452405.1 Clostridia bacterium
AGACAAAAAACGGCTGTTTTAGTAAATATTCAGTATTTAGTACTATCGCAAGCGAATTAATTTATCCACTTGCGACAGCCCCTTTTTGCTTAAATTTAAATGAACTATATAACTATTGAACTTAAGTCTATTATCCCCTCCACTAAGAACTTTACGGCTAAGGCACATAGTATAATTCCGCCGAGAAGCTCGGATATGAAGTTGAATTTTTTGCCGAACGCAGAGCCGACCAAACTACCGACAGCGTTTCCAAGCGAGGTTATGATCAGCGTTATTC
This sequence comes from Clostridia bacterium, assembly GCA_017452405.1. Classification (GTDB taxonomy): domain Bacteria; phylum Bacillota; class Clostridia; order Christensenellales; family Pumilibacteraceae; genus Protoclostridium. The sequence goes on from JAFTMM010000037.1 coordinate 278, forward strand.
CGCCTATTATGGCAATAAATAGCCATACGTTACTGAGCGTATCAACTCCAAACGTCACGCCGTTAAAGGCAAACGTAACTCCTATTGCAAGAGCGTCGATTGACGTTGCAACGGCAAGAACGAACATTTTACTTATTGAGTACGCCGAGCCTTGCTTTGCACACGATACGTCTTCCGCAGATTTGTTACAACCACACGATACGTCTTCCGTAGATTTTTTACAACCACACGAGCTGTCTTTTGTCGGAATATTTTTGCAAGCGCATGAATTGCGCTCTTTAATTGCCTCAATTATGGTTTTTACTCCAAGAAGCGCAAGAAGAGCAAAGGATATCCAAGGCGTTATGAATTTTATATACGTTGAGAAAATGGAGGCGAACGCAAAGCCGATCAGTGGCATTATTGCCTGAAATGCGCCAAACCACAGCCCACACAAGGCAATACCTTTAAAATTCAGCTTGCCCTCGGCAAGTCCCTTACATACGGACACGGATAGCGCATCCATAGCAAGGCTGACGGCAATCAGTACGACTTCCCAAATTTCCATTTATCTACCGAGATAGTCGGACATATCGTACATGCCCGCGCTTTTGCCGATAAGGAAGCCTGCGGCTTTTACCGAGCCCACTGCGAAAATTTTGCGTGAAAGCGCGGTGTGTTTGATTTCGATAATCTCGTCGTCGCCTGCAAAGATTACGGTATGTTCGCCGATAATCGTGCCACCACGCACGGCGTGAACGCCTATTTCGCTCGGCTTTCTCTTGCAATCGCCCTCTCTGCCGTAAACGTAGTCAGGACTCTCCTCCAAGCCTTTTTCAAGCGCGGTCAACATTTGCTTTGCAGTACCCGACGGAGCGTCGGCTTTCTGATTATGATGCGCTTCTATAAGCTCTATATCAAAGCCTTTAAGCGCGGAGGCGAGCGTAGGAAGTACGCTTTCCACTACGTTAACTCCCAGACTCATATTAGCCGAGCGGAATACGGCGACCTTCTGAGAGAGAGCGTCGATTTTTTTCAGTTGCTCTACCGAATAACCGGTGGTTGCGATTACTACGGGAACGTTTTTCGTTTCAGCAAGCTCGATAACTGCGTCCAAAGTAGAAGGACGAGAGAAGTCGATTATGCAGTCAAACTCCACGTTTACGTCCTTTGCTTCCGCAAAAACGGGGTAAGCTCCGCCACCCATTAAGTCCAATCCGCCTGCTATACTCACGCCCTCGGTGTTTTCCACCACCGAAGCGATCATCTTGCCCATTTTTCCGTTTATGCCTACGAGAAAAAGCTTCATAATTTACTCCGATTAAAATCTGAAATCCATTGAAATATTTTTGTTTGCCGGAAGCTTAAGTCCTTCAACCGTTGCTTTTTCGGAATCGAACTTTTCGCCGAGCTTACCCACCGTTTTATACGTTGCGCCGGAGGGCAGACGCAGATTAACGGTAGTGGCTTTGCGCGATTTGAACTTAACGTTAATAACGCCTTTGCGCGCGTTCCAGCTCATATTCACTTCCACACCGCCAGCAGTAAGGAAATTGCTCACGCTTCCTCTTTCCATAATCTTCGGGCGCGCAGGAAGAATACTAATTACGCCTGCGGAGGATTGAAGCACCATTTCCTGCAACGCGTTGGTTACGCTCATATTCGGTTCAAGCGACGGAGCAGACCACAAGTCGTCCTTGCCCATGCCCATTCCGCGCCAATCGTAAGTCGCGAATACGAGATTCTGCATACTCATAGCGCGTACTAAACGCGCGATTACGTCATACGCGTCTTCGCCCTCGCCCGTTCTTGCAAAAACGTTGGCGTAGCCAGCAAGGTTTTGAGCCGTAAACGACTTTCTTGCGCTGTCGAACTTTTTGTGCGCAGTAAGCGAGAACGCTTTGATAAGTTCTGGGAAGTTTGCGCTAATTTCAGTGGACGGATATACGGGATAGAACATAGCGTTCGAAGGGCTAACTTCACTATCGGCGTAACCGTCGTCGCAGTACTCCTTAACCGTGCCGTCGTTGTTGAACGCATACGAAGGAACGGTCGTGAGCATATACTCCCACTTCTGTACGTCATCCTTATATTGACCGGTAACCTTGCTACCGCTTATAAGATTGCCGAGAAGCTGACGAATTACCGCAAAATCCACGGTAGCGTTCTTCGCTATCTTCAGCTCGGTATTACCTACGGCGTAGTTTCCGGGAGTAGTATTCGGGCTGTATGACGGCGACGCTTCGTATTTGCCGTCCTTGATTTTCAGGAATTCTTCATAGAAAGTTGCAACGTCTTTCATAAACGGCATAGCTTTCGTCTTTAAGAATTTCTCGTCGGACGTATATAAATAATAGTTATAAAACAGCGAAGATACCCAACCTGCGCCGGCAGTAAAGTGAATCACTCCCGAATCAAGCGAGCCGAGCGCGCCCGTACCGTGAGCGCATATCGAAGGTATCATTATTCCGCGACAACCGTAAATACGCGAGGCGTTTTTCTTTAAGTCGTCGTATACTGTGGTGTAATAGTTATATACTGCATTCACGTATTCGCAAAGATTACCCGTGAAAATCTGGTTATACATCGATTGAAGCGAACCGGATGCGTCGATTTCCGACGAGATAGCTTTATAATCACCGCACCACAGACCGTAAGGCGGTATGGGTTGCGATACGGGGCTTGCTCCGCAAATAAGCAGGAAACGCCCGAAAGCCCACAATTTCTCAGCGAGCGCAAGGGGCAGTTCTCCGCTTACGAAGGTTTCGTCAATGAGTTTATCGACCGCAACGTCCCTGCCGTCCGCTTCAAGGTCCAGCTCTGCAGAATTATAAAGGCGCGAATGAAGCGCAGTATGTTCTTTAATGAGTTTATCGTATGTAAGTTTGACGGTCGTGAGCTCTGATTTGAGCTTTTTCCACTCTTTTTCACGCTGACTTTCAATAAAGGGGCTGATTAGTACAAGAACTTTTTCCGCGCCCTTAATTGTTATTCCCGTCTGAGGATCAACGGACATCGAACCGCCGAAATGGTTAATACGCGCTACTGCGCCAAACTCCGTACCGTTATCCGAACGCGCCGAGTAGAACATAAAGAAGTTTTCATATTTTACGTTCACGCCTTCGGGCAGTTTGCTGATTGAAACGGGCGTGCGCGCGTTAAACTTATCGTGCATGGCAAGTTGAAAATTGACGTTAATGCTATCCTTGCCCGATTTGGTTATTTCATAACAAACGAGATTATTCGCTCTTGACACGAATACCGATCGTTCATATTTCGTTGAACCGTTCCTATAAACGACGGAAACTTCGCCGTTTTCCATATTGAGAACGCGCTGATAGTCCTTAATCCCCTTATCTATCTTCGTGGAAATGCGGAAATCGCAAAGCGGAAGCGGATAGGAGGCGTGTGGACGATAATTTTTTGATATAAGCGCGTTTGCAAGTATATCCTGAGCCGAAGATGGATTATCTTCGTCAAGTTTCTTGCGAACGGAAGTAAGTTTATCCGCTACGTCCTGCATTACTCCTACATGACCTTGCCAACGCAGATCGCCGTGATTGATCATTACTACGTCTTCACCGGCACCACCGTATACTGCTGCTCCTATAACTCCGTTACCGGTAGGCAATGCTTCTCTCCAGGTAGACCCCCACCAACTCGCAGGCTTATTAAATTTTAATGCATTTTTAGGTTTTCTACTATTAACCATAATAAACCTCCAAAGTGGCTCAAGATATATTTATTATAGCAACTAAGCAAAATATTTGCAAGTAATAAGTGTGGACAAAAGAAATTTCTTAGATTAGGATTTGATTAAAATAAAAATATAAAAGGGCGAAATTAATTCGCCCTTTTGTCATTGGTAGTACTTGATTTAAATAGTGTCTTTAATGATATACGCTACGTTAAGGTCAAGATTTATGCCCTTCTCTGCAAGCTCGGCAACGATTTCATTATATTGCTCGCCTGCGTAGTTAAGCACGAGAGGATTATTGATATACTCATATCCTTCTACGGATACGGTAGTCGAATCAGTCTTGATCTTAATCTCGCAATTACCGAGACCGTAAGGAAGCGCAAATTCAATGTCTTCAGCAGGCTGATCAAAGGTAATCGAATAAATCGTTTCGTCGTCCTTAATGACGGTAAGCTCGTCACTTACTTTGATTCCGTCCAACGTCATCTTAACCTGCGAAGCTTTGTTAGCGATGGTATTAACGTTAATCTTTACGTAGCCCTCTTCCGATTCAGTGTCCTTGGTGAACAATCCGGTTTCCATATAAGTAGGCATATTATCGGTAGAAACGCTCATTTTGTAAGCTTCTAACCTATCGTCGTACGACCACTCGTAATAATCGTAACCTTCGACTTTCTTGAGAGTCTGATAAACCGCCTCGTCTTTAACGAGCCAATAGAATTTGCCGGGATTGCTGTAGCTTGCGTCTACGTAGCAAACGATAGCGTCGTCGTAAAGCGAATCGGTAATATCCGTCTTGGTATAATCGTAAGTTGAGATGAAGTTATTGGAAACGTTGGCGTTTACGTTTGCGCTGATGGGAGTTGCTACGATAAGAGCAATCATAGTAATAACGCAAAGGAAGGTTACGCCAAACCAGTTGCGGTAGTTCCACGCTACTTTACGATTAACTACTCTGGTTTCAGTTACGGTTTCAAACTTACCTTTCTTGATTTCGTCTTCTTTTTCTTCAACTACCGTTTCAACAACGCGGATGGTATGCTTAGGAAGCTTATAAACCGCATCCGAAAGAACGGGCTGGAGATAATCGAAGTAAGGCGTTACGGAGGTAAGAAGAAGCGCGATAGCAACGAGCATGAAAGGCATCGTTACGGTTGCTACCAAGTTGCCTACCATCATAGTTGCCTGAATGAGCATGGGAAGTCCTAAGATTGCAGGAACGGTGTAGAGCATAAGTCTTTCGATACCGAAACCGAACTTATTTCTAAACGCCGAACGAGCAAGAGTGCTTACGAGCATAACTACGCCGTTTGCAATTCCCACGAGTACGTATGCAAGCGAACCTGCAGGGAAAATAAATCCAAACGCAATAGCCGTAATCATCTGAACTACTGCTCCGCCACGAACTACGTCACCTGCCTTAACCTTTAAGCCCTTCTTAATTGCAGGGTAAAGTCCGCACTGTACCGCCATTGCAAATAGGATTGCAGGAATGAGTACTGCGGGAGTAAGGAGATGAGCAGAGGTAAGCATATTCATACTAACCGCGCCGAAAGCAACGGTAAGCATTCCCACTGCGAAGTATGCAAGGAAGAATGCGCCGAGCGAAAGTCCGAGAGCGAGAATTACTCCTACTGCGCCCTTAACTACAGAGTTAGCAGAGAACGCTTTTTTCTTTGCGCCGAGCCAGAAGTTGCCTACGAGGAGTACAAGAAGTAATGCTACAATAATATATACCGCTATGCCGTGCATGCCGATGCTTGCGCCAAAGTAAGTAACGCTAGCCGACTCAACGCCACTGCCGATATTAAGGTCTGCGTTACCGAAATGGTTTGCAAGTCCTTCCATTGCAGAAGCGTACTGAGCAGTTACACTCTCACCTACTTCACTGTCGTAAGACGTACCTGCGTCGTACGCGCCACCGGTAGTCATGATATTGAGCGCGGGAATATCCCATTCTTCGTTTACTTTATTATAAAAAATATCAAAGTCGGAGGAGAATTTCTCTTCCATAAGCGCGGTTACGGACGAGTCACTGCGTACGGATGCCGAAGATGCAAGATAACCGGACATTACGTCGGAGTCACCTTCAGAAGACTGCACTATGGTAAGCGCACCGCCTGCCGTGATTGCGTCGAAGTTGAACGCTACTTTAACTCTGGAATAAACGTTGTCAAATCCAACGAACTGATTTTTGAACGCATACGCGCCTACGCTTCCCTCGTATCTACCGCAAGTAATTACGAATACGAGATCGTTTTCGTAACTGCCATCTGCAAGCTCGTCGATAGTAGCGATCATTGCCGCTACCGCAGAAGCGGACGTAGCGTTCTTCGATCCGTTATTGGAGTCGTAGTGCGTCATAAACAGAACGGCGTCGTCGCCCTTACCGGGAATCGTAACGATTACGTTCTTAACGTACGAAGTAGCGTAAATTACGCCCTCTTGACCGACATAATCACCGCCCGTCATATCAGTCACGGTGTCTGAGTCGATTACGTATTCAAGCGCCTCGAAGTCCTGAACGGTATAGGAAGCCGAAGTCACCGACTGAGTGGTGAACTTCTGATCCTTGCTCGTCATAGTTGCCGAGTCGTTGAGCTTGGTAGATTTAACTTCGTTGATGCCTGCTTCGTTAAGCCAATTCTTGATTTTATTAACGGAAGCAGTTACGCTCGTGCCGTTGTTGCCGTTATATTCGTTGCGCTCTGATTGCGCAAGAGTAACTGCGTTAGCATTGGCAACGCTTACGTCAACGCTAGTCGACGTGGACGCGGGAGCGTAATAGTACGTCACAAAAGAGATGACAAGAATCACTACCGCTACTATTGCAAGAATAGAATAATATACGCCTTTGAATTTTCCGGGCATATGCGGAGCGCTCATTTCTTTCTGCTCTTTGGTCATTATGTTGATTTCCTCTCTTTACTTTTTCAGCTTATATTTCGCTATCCGTAATATTTTATCATAACGCATACAAAATTCAAACTGTTTTTAGGGTACTTTTTATTATTTCTATAAAAATTTTAATGAGCTAATCGATTATATCAGCCGTAAAAGCCCGAAATCTTTTCAGCTTCGGTCTTTAATCGCATCTTTAAATAGTCGGGAGCAATTATTTTTGCCGAACTTCCGAACGACAGAATTTTTTTAATCAAGTCCTCTCCGTCACCTACGCAAGCCTTTACGGAATATCCTTCGTCCGAAACGGTAACGGCTTCGGAGCCCAGCCATTCTTCTATAGCAGGCAAACAACTTTCGTTAAATTCAAGATGTAAATTTATGATTTTGCCAAGGTTTACCGACAGCGCTTCCCTTACGTCACCACCGTCGCGCTTGGTGTATGTATCCTTTATGAGTATGCTCTTAATTCTGGCAAGACGGAACAGACGGAATTCTTTTCGCGTATGACACCAGCCGTAGACGTACCACACTCCTGCTTTGAGCGCAAGCGTATACGGATCGAGAAATCTTGACGAAGCGTTGCCGATTTTATCCGTGTAATTTATTTTTACCGTCATACTTTCTCGTATAGCCACGGATATGATATCTAATTTGCTCTGCATAGTTCCGCTCGTTCCGTTCCACGCATCCGAGTCCACGAACACGGGCGGATAAGCGGTCGGCAAACGCGAGCCTTCGGCGAGATGGGCAAGTTTGTCTTTTACGTCGCGCGATACGTTGTCTTTAAAAGTTTCGGTTAGCGCGTCCACGCAGGCGTTTATGCGCGTCAGTTCGTCCTTCGTAAACAGAACGTAAGGCAATTTATAATTATCGGGAATATAATATCCCCCACCGCGACCAGGTACGGATTCAATAGGTATACCGCTTTCGATAAGTCCGTCTATATGTCTTTGTACCGTCCGCGGTGAAACTTCGTAGTGAATAGCAAGTTCCTCTCTGCCTAAAGACTTATTATTCATAAGCATAAGTAATATGCCGTACGTCATGGAAATTTTATTCATAATAAAATTATACCAAATTTTAATTGACAGGTCAAGCGTCAAATAAGGTGATAGATTTTTCTGGCAAAATTCACGCGCCTTACGTATTCTACCGTTTCCGGGAAAGGTGTTTCGCCCTCTTTCCATTTAAGAACGTTGGAGTAACCGGCGTTATACGACATCAAAGCGTCCGTTTCATCACCCGTAAGGTCGAGAAGATAACGGAGATAACCGCAACCGAGGAGTATTTCACTTCGCGCGCTCCCGTCCGAAGCCACGCCCACTTTTGAAGAAATCCATTTACGCGTTTCGGGCATCATTTGCATAAGCCCTTCCGCCCCTGCATGGCTGACCGCGTCCTCCCTATAACTACTTTCCACGAGGATTACGGCGCGTATAAGTTCTTCTTCAAGCCCGTATCTTTGGGACGCTTCTTTTATTTCCGCGCGGTATGAGAGCGGAAAGTAGCTTATCGCCACAAAATACGAAACCGTTATCAAAGCGATAACGGTTAGGATTATTAAACTTCGAGTCGTTTTTGCCACTCCCGCATAAGCTCCTTTGCTTTTAACGAAAGAGTCTCCTCATTCCTTGCGACTACGGTAACGTCTGCGCGCTTTGCGCGTTCGTCGTCACTCATTTGCGTAGAAGCAATGGAGTCGAACAGGTCCGCCGTCATGCCGTCGCGTTTTATCGCGCGCAACTTCCTTTCTTCATAGTCCGCCGTGACGTTAACGGTGACGTCCGCAACTTGCTCCATTCCGCTTTCAAACAGTAGCGGAATTTCGACGACGGAGATTTGAGCGTCCGTACTCCTTAGTTTTTTGCAAATTTCCGCTTCAACCGCAGGGTGCACAATGCTTTCAAGTAAATTGCGCGCGCTATCATCGTCAAAGACTACGGACTTGAGCTTTGCTCTATCGAGTTTGCCGTCCGTTATCGCAAGCGGAAACGCCTGCTTGATACGTTCATTCACCTTTTCGCCTTCGGCTTGGAGTTCTCTCGTTATTTTGTCTGCGTCGATAGTATATGCGCCGAGAGCGCCGAGCATACGCGTAAAAGTCGATTTACCGCTTGCTATACCGCCCGTTACGGCTACGACTAATCGAGGTGGCGTGCAACCGCAGTATTTTTGACGGTATATCCCATACTTTTCACACGTTTCTTTTATGAGGATATTACCACCTTTTTTCTTAAAGTCACTCGGCAAGCATTTTACGCCGAAAGCAACCGCAAGAGACTGCATTGATTTATTGAGAAACTCTGCGTCTTTTAACGGGCTAGAAGTCAGCGTCGTACAAAAATAGTCGTAACCGCCCTCTTTGGCTTTTTGCGCCGTCTTTTCCAAGCGATCGTAACAACACTTGTCGCATTTTACACCGTGTTCGGCTTCGCCTTTATTCTCACCCACCGCATTATCGTAGTGGGCGCGGTCGTAGCGCTCGGCTATTACGTCAAGGTCGCAGTCTAAACCGTCAAGCAGTTTGCTTATTTCACCCAGACGCTTATCGTACTCCGATTCGGGGTAGATATTGGGATTATAATAATATAAAGTTACGTCAAAAAAGCGGTTAAGGCTCTCAATACAAGCAGACAGACAGGGCGCGCAACAAACGTGAAGAAGAAGACGGGGTCTGCCCTCAAGCGCCCCCGTTATCCTTTCATATTCACGATTGTAGTTAACTGCGGTCATTATTCCTCCGCGGAAAGTTTTGCGGTAATGTCGGCAAGTCTTAACGCTTCAAGCATTTCGTCGATATTGCCGTTCATAAAGTCTGTCATGCTGAAAAGCGAAAGCCCTATGCGATGGTCGGTAATTCTACCCTGCGGAAAATTGTACGTTCTTATTCTTTCGCTGCGGTCGCCCGAACCTACCTGCGCTTTGCGCTTATCCGAATATTCTTTCTCGGCTATTGAGTTAAAATAGTCGAATACGCGCGCTTTGAGAACTTTCATTGCTTTGTCGCGGTTTTTCATTTGACTACGCTCGTCCTCACAGCACACCACTATCCCGGTGGGAAGGTGCGTCATACGAACGGCGGAGTCCGTTTTGTTGATGTGCTGACCGCCTGCGCCACCGCTTCTGTAAGTGTCGATCTTGACGTCTTTATCCAAAATCTCCACGTTTACATCCTCGGCTTCGGGAAGTACGGCTACGGTAACTGTAGAGGTGTGTATTCTACCTTGTGTTTCCGTTTCAGGTACGCGTTGAACGCGATGAACGCCCGATTCAAACTTGAGTCTGCCGTATACGCCGTTGCCCGAAAGCATGAAAACCGCTTCCTTGACACCGCCAAGCTCGGTCATATTCATACTCATATCCTCGTATCGGTAGCCTACTCTATCTGCGTACATTTTATACATACGCAGAAGATCTGCGCCGAACAGCGCGGCTTCTTCACCGCCTGCGCCACCACGAATTTCGATAATAACGTTCTTATCGTCGTTGGGATCTTTGGGTAGGAGGAGGATTTTAAGTTCTTCTTCCAGCTTTTCGATATCCTTGCGTTTTTGGGAGATTTCCTCCTCGGCAAGCTCTTTCATTTCAGGATCGGACAGCAAGCTTTCCGCCAAGTCGAGGTCGTTTTCGGCAGTCGTTAGCTCGGCATATTTTTCCACGATGGGAGTCAGGTTCGTATGCTCTTTGCAAAGCTTGCTCCAATTAGCCGTATCCGCTATCACTTCGGGATCGGCTATTTCTTTGGATAAAGTTTCGTATTTGTCCTTAATGGCGTTAAGCTTTTCTCTGTTCATTTCTTAATTGCTGTAATTACGCGATCGATACCGCTGAGATCTTTAATTATTTTTACGTCCGAAAAGTTCGGCTGAAGTAACGCCACTACGTCCTCTGCTTGGTCGTGCCCGATTTCAAGAACTAACGCACCGCCTACGTTAAGCCTATTCGGCGCATCCTTAACTATGCGCTTATAAAAATCCAAACCGTCTATTCCTCCGTCCAAGCTCATTCGAGGCTGACAAGTCACTTCTTTTTGCAGACCTGCTATATCGTCCGACTTAATATACGGGGGATTGGATACTATAAGATCGAAAGTGTCGTCTATACCGTCAAGGCAATCGCTTTTAATAAGCTTTACGTTTTCGGGAAGATTGGTTTTCGCTACTGAAATAGCGTCGTTCGAGAGGTCGGAAGCGAGGATTTCCGCGTTTGTGCGCTCGGAAAGCGCGCGCGCAATACAACCGCTACCCGTCATAAGGTCGAGGACTTTTTCATAGCCGTTTGATTTTATTAGTTTTTCGGCTTCGAGAGCGGTGACTTCCGTTTCCATTCTCGGAAGATGTACGCGCTCGTCTACGTTGATTTCAAAGCCAAGAAAATCGCTTTTGCCCAGAACGTAGTCAAGAGGCTTGCCTTCAGCGCGCTCTTTCGCCTTTGCTTTGAGCTCGATAGCCTGCTCTTTAGTGAGTTTTTCCACGTGAGCTAACTCGTTGCGTTTAACGCCAAGAATCGCGCAAAGTAGCCATTCGGGTTCGGACTTATCGTCAATACCGGCCTCTTCGTACGTCTTTTCCAAAAAAGCGCGCGCATCCTTCATAGTCATTTCATAGAAGTTAAGCGTCGGAATGGTGGGATCGTTATCCATTTCAATAACTTTATTGAACGCCATGATAGCCGCTTCCGCTTGTTCGTCGTCAGGGAGCTTAGTGGTAAGCGCTTGAAGCGCAAAGCCGGGCGCTTTGAAAATCATGAAGAAAGCGTTGTCGGGCGCTTTAGCAACAAGACGAAGGAATTCGTAGCTTACGCCAGCAATCACGGGCAGGCTTAAAAGACCTACACCCATTATAATAAGATTATAAAGGATCTTTCCAAACGTTTCGGTCGTGAGTTCTTGCATAACAAGTGAAGTTAACCCGAAAAGCGAAAGTATCCAAGTAATGAGCGCCATAACGAGAACGCTTATCATGACCGTGTAGAACATAAACGTCGTTCCGCAACGTGCGTGACGAGTGGAACAGCTCTGCACGTTCTCTACGGTAAGAGGCAAGTTGTGCTCGTAGCAGTTAATCGTGCGGTGCTCTGCTCCGTGATACATAAACGTGCGTCTGATATCTTTCAGTAGCGATACGAGAAAGAGATATAATATTAGTATAGCTACTTTCATTACGCCCTTGAATAAACTCATAATAAGGACGTATGCGCTTTCCTCAACTAGACTTGATAGATTGATAGCCAAGTCAAAAATAAGATAAAAAGCAAGCGTGGGCAGAAAAATAAAAAGACCTATCGCAAGCACGACGGCTAAAATTACGGCGAGAGCCATACCGCCCTTGCCGAGTTGAAGTTCTTCGTCCTCACCTGCATAGACGTCGGCGGATTTTGCTATATATTTAACACCGCCAACAAGCGAAAATAAAAAAGAAGTCACGCCACGAATTATAGGCACACGGTGATACCATTTCTTGCGCGCCTGCGAACGCTCGGTGTAAAGCACGAGTTCACCCTTCTCGTCACGACAACAAAGCGCCGTCGAAGTCTTACCTCGCATCATTACGCCCTCCAAGAGCGCCTGACCTCCGATATTACACGGGGTATATTCCCCGGGATTTTTCCAAGTTTTACTCATATAATTAATGTATTGCACCTGTCGGCACATGAATGTTTACACGATGAATTGCTCCTGCCCTGCGCATGAATTGAACGCCAACGAGCGCTGATGAATTGATTTGCTCCGCAAATCATGAATTGCAACCTGCGGTTGCATTAAGGATTACACCTCATCAGTCGCCTACGGCGACAGCTTCTCCTCAAGGAGAAGCCTTTATCCGACAAGAACGGCGGAGAGTGGTGGTCAAAGCGACACGTTAGTCAAGGAAGGCAGAGAGTACTTCTATAACGGACAACAGTCGAGCCGAAAACGGCGGAGAATGACGCTCAGACGGACAGCTGGTGAGGGAGCATACTTCTGTCGCGAACAAGCGGTAGCGTGAGCGAAGTATGTGACCGAGAACGGCGGAGAGTGGTGGTCAAAGCGACAACAGTCGAGCCGAGAACGGCGGAGAGTGGTGGTCAGAGCGACACGTTAGTCAAGGAAGGCAGAGAGTACTTCTATAACGGACAACAGTCGAGCGAAGTGTACCAAAATAGTACACGAGCGAGAGCGTAGTCCGTTAGAGAGGTGCTATATGTCTTCCGCATTTTCGATGAGGGATTTTACCTTCATCAGCCTAATCTGTGTTGAACGCTCATTCTCGTCTAATTTCATCATTATATATTTTATGGTTTCCTCGCAATCGGGGATCATGACGTATTCAAGAGCGTTTACACGACGGCGGTTTTTAACTACTTCGTTTGCGAGCATATTACACGTTTTTTCCACTTCGGCAAGGCGGAGTAGTTTTTCGGTAAGACGGGATATGCGCGCTATGGAGAGGTCGAGTTCGCCGGTTACGGACGGGAAAGCGTACGGCAGTAAATCCCCTTCTAAGCGACTTATTTCGATATTGGGAACGTCTACGCCCATTACGCTTTTTTCTCCGCACTTGACGTCAAGACGGCAGGACGGCATGGAGATTGCCTGCTCTACCGACTCTTCGTCCGAGGAAGCGCGCGCAAGCATAAAGGAGCGGAGAGCTACTGCGAGTTCGCTTTCTACTTCTTCACGCATACGTTTATTTTCACGAATGAGGAGCATGAATTGGCGCACCATTTCGTCCGACTTGTCTTTAAGAAGTTTATGACCTTTAACGGCGGTCTGCAAGCGGTCTTTGACGCGACGAAGCTCCATTCGCGTGGGATTTACGTTAAGTCTTGCCATTACTCTTCGATTTTTCCTAAATACTTATCAATAAATTTGTCTTTAATACGTTTAAGTTCGCTTCTGGGCAGAAGTGAAAGCAGTTCCCAACCGAGGTCAAGCGTTTCTTCTATGCTTCTGCTTACGGTGAACGACTGATTTATATAGCGTTTTTCAAACTCTTCGGCGAACTTTGCGTATTTTTTATCCGTGTCGGTAAGAGCAGCGTCACCTAGTATTGCCGAAAGCTCTTTCGCTTGTTTACCCGAAGCGTAAGCCGCGAATAGCTGGTTCATAGTGTCAGCGTGATCCTCGCGCGTTTTGTTTGCTCCGATACCCTTGTCTTTAAGACGGGAAAGGCTGGGAAGAACGTCGATAGGCGGGTTAAAGCCACGCTTATAAAGGTCACGAGAAAGTATAATCTGTCCTTCGGTAATGTACCCGGTAAGGTCGGGTATGGGATGCGTTTTATCGTCTTCGGGCATGGTGAGAATGGGAATCTGCGTGATCGAGCCTTCCTTACCGCGAATTCTTCCTGCGCGTTCATACAGCGACGCAAGGTCGGTATACATATAACCGGGATAGCCACGTCTGCCGGGTACTTCCTTACGCGCTGCGGATACTTCACGGAGCGCTTCGGCGTAGTTAGTGATATCCGTCATTATTACGAGGACGTGCATGCCCTTGTCGAATGCAAGATATTCGGCTGCGGTAAGCGCCATACGAGGCGTTGCTATACGTTCTACGGCAGGGTCGGAAGCGAGGTTCATGAAAAGCACCGCTCTGTCGATTGCGCCCGTCTTACGGAAGTCGCGAATGAAGAAGTCCGCTTCTTCGTAAGTAATACCCATTGCTGCGAATACTACTGCGAAGTTGGACTCACCGCCGAGCACCTTTGCCTGTCGAGCTATCTGCGCTGCGAGATCGGCGTGAGGCAAACCAGACGCTGAGAACACGGGAAGTTTCTGTCCGCGAACGAGAGTATTAAGTCCGTCGATAGCGGAGATACCCGTCTGTATGAACTCGTCGGGATAGTCGCGCGCCGCAGGGTTTATGGGCTGGCCGTTGATGTCTACACGCTTTTCTGCAATAATATCCGCTCCGCCGTCCTTGGGCTTGCCCATGCCGTCGAAAATACGTCCGAGCATATCCGTAGACACGGCAAGTTCAATTCCATGACCGAGGAAAGAAGCTTTGGAGGTGGAGATTTTAAGACCACGGCTTGCTTCGAAAAGCTGTACGAGAGCTTTGTCACGGTTGATTTCCAGCACTTTACCCTGACGGATTTCACCGTCAGCCTGCTTGATTTCCACAAGTTCGTTATATTTTACGCCTTCTACACCCTCAACGAGCATAAGCGGTCCGACTACTTCTCGGATTGTACGGTATTCTTTTTTCATTTTACCTCCGCCTTAGCAAGAGCGCTAACCTGCTCTTTCACCGCTTTGTTCAATTCGTCTATTTTATCGAGTTCGTCCTCGGTAATATACTTTGCTCTGCCTATGCCGTCACGCGCGCTGACTGCAAGAATATCGTTTACGTTCGCGCCTGCGCCGAGAGCCTTGATTGATACCTCGTACCAATCTATGATAAGTCTGAGCATTTTCATCTGCTTAGGCAATGAAGCGTAGGTGTCTATTTCGTGGAAAGCGTTCTGGTGCAGATAGTCCTCGCGCACGCTCTTAGCGCATTCCATAGTCAGTCTATCCGAGGGCGAAAGAGCATCCATACCAACGAGACGCACGATTTCGTCCAATCTGGCTTCTTCTTGCAAAATTTTCATAGCGTTACGGCGGTAGTCCGTCCATTCTGCATCAACGTTTTCATCGTACCAATCCTGCATACGGTCGCTATAAAGCGAGTAAGACGTAAGCCAATCAATTGCCGGGAAATGGCGCTTATATGCAAGCGCGCTAGACAAGCCCCAGAATACTTTGACTATACGAAGCGTTGCCTGCGATACGGGTTCGGACATATCACCGCCCGGAGGAGATACCGCGCCGATTGCGGTAATAGAGCCTACGCGGTGGTCGGAGCCGAGAAGTTCGACTACGCCTGCTCTTTCGTAGAACTCGGCAAGACGAGTAGAAAGGTATGCGGGATAACCTTCCTCGCCCGGCATTTCTTCAAGACGTCCGCTCATTTCACGAAGAGCTTCCGCCCAACGCGAAGTGGAGTCTGCCATTATTGCTACCGAATATCCCATATCGCGGAAGAATTCGGCTATGGTAATACCCGTATATATACTCGCCTCACGAGCGGCTACCGGCATATCCGAGGTATTCGCGATAAGCACGGTACGCTTCATAAGCGGTTTGCCCGTTCTGGGGTCGGAAAGTTCGGGGAATTCGTTAAGAACGTCGGTCATCTCGTTACCACGCTCTCCGCAACCTACGTATACGATTATATCAGCGTCAGCCCACTTTGCAAGCTGGTGCTGAACGACAGTCTTACCGCTACCGAAAGGTCCGGGTACTGCGGCTACGCCACCGCGCGCTATCGGGAAAAGCGTATCGATTACGCGCTGTCCGGTAATGAGCGGTTCGGTCGGCGACATCTTCGCAGTATACGGTCTGCCACGGCGTACCGGCCACTTCTGAAGCATGGTAACTTTCGTTACCTCTTTGCCGTTATCTACCAAAGCAACCGTTTCGTCGATAGTAAATTCACCGCTTTCTATCTTAATGATCGTACCGCTAACGCCGTACGGTACCATTATACGGCACTCAATTATTTCGTTTTCTTGAACAACGCCGATAATATCGCCTGCGGTAACTTCGTCGCCTACCTTTGCGCGAGGTTCGAACTTCCACTTTTTTTCATGGTCGAGCGCAGGTATATCTATACCTCTGCCAATACGCGCACCACTTGCTTCAACGAGTTTTTCAAGAGGACGTTGGATACCGTCGTATATACCCTCCATAAGTCCGGGTCCGAGCTCTACGGAAAGGGGTGCGCCGGTAGTATACACTTCTTCGCCCGGTCCGAGCATACTCGTTTCCTCGTATACCTGTACGGAAGCCTTGTCGCCACGAAGTTCGATAACCTCGCCGATAAGACGCTGAGATGATACGCGCACTACGTCGTACATCTTAACGTCTGCCATTCCCTCCGCTATAATAAGCGGACCGGATACTTTGATAATTTTTCCTGTTTGTGCACTCATGAAAGTTCTCCGTTAATCACCGAGTATGTCTGCGCCGATAGCTTTTTCGACGTCCTTTCTTATACTTTTCGCACCGTAGCCCGTACTGCCTGCACACGAAGGCAACGGAAGTATGCACGGATACGTCTGATTTTTCAATTCTTCCATAGTTTCGGGTATCGTTTCCGCAAGCTGTTCGGTTACGAATACCACGGCGTACTCGTCCTTTTTAACCAAGTCCATAAGTACGTTTTTAACGTCCGAGAAGTCGGCTTCGAACGTTTCCGCGCCAATCGCTTTGAATGCGAGCGCCGAATCTATGTCGCCAATTACGGCGAGTTTTCCCGACTTAATCATATATCGCTCTGAGTCTCCTTTTGATTTCACCCACGGCGTTATTTTTTATGCAAACGAGAACGGTCTTGACCGTTTTAAGTTCGATAAGCGCGCGGTAGAAATAATTTATAAAAGGGTTTTTGGAGGTGAAATCTTCCCTGCCTGCAAGCGTGAGTGCGTAAAGGTAATTATCAATTCCCGTTTCCAGCTCGGTTATTGCGCTCTCGCCTTTTTCCACGCCGGCAAATACTTCGTAGTATTGACAGCGCGCATAAAATAAGTTAAACGCTTCCGCCGTTCCCGTCAAAGCCTTTACCATTTCGCTTTCGTCAAGACTACCGCCCTCTATAAACATCTCGCTGAAATCGGACGCCTCCATTTCCATTACACGGCACCTAAAAAGCGTTAAAAGATTCTTAAGATCGATTTCGCTTTTCACGTATTTAGTAAGGCTACGGTCGCCTCTTGCTTTCCTTAATGAATATTCATATCGAGCGCGCGACACCGCCATGTCGATTTCTCTGGGCGAAAGCTCGGTTACGTCGCCTTTTTCATCAAGCGAGGTAAGGCAGTCTGCTAAAATATCGGGGAGAGCAGAGTACTCTTTCTCCATTACCGCTTCGCTAACGTCCTCAAAGCCACCGTATAAAGCGCGTTTTACGTCTCGTCCGCTTACCCTGCCTTTATACGAAGCCTTAGCGTTATGGAACATAAACTCGGCAAGTAGTACGTCCCTTACCTTATCCGACACAGCGTTTTCACGCACGAAAGAGATCAGCTTAGACGTTTCGTAAGCAAGCAGGCTTTCCTGCGTAGGCGTAGCCTGACCGTCGCCCCAACCGTAGTCCATGAGCGCTTTTATCGCATCGGGATAAGAGCAGTCCATAAGACGGCGGAGTCGGTCTGCATCCATAAGGTATTTTTCATTGTATGACGCAAGGGTATTTGCGTATATTTTGCTGACGAATGCCATTTATCCTCCGAAAAGCTGAGCGAGTACTTCCGCTTCACGCTTTTCTCTTACTTCCGCAACGAGCGTTTCGAGGGTGAGGTCGGTTTCGATTTCCGTGCCCGAAACGACGAGTCCGCCCTTTGCGTCAAGTGCGCAGGACGAAAGTTTGAGTTTTTTGCCGAGTTTAACGCTTACGCTTTCCAGCCACTTGGCGTCAAGCACGTCTTTATCCGAATCAGCTACGATAATCTCGTCGCCTGCCTTTGCAACGCTTGCAAGCAATTTAGCGAATAACGCCTTATACCTTGCCTTATCCACCGCTTTAATTTTCTCGAACGCAAGCTCGTACGCTTCCGAAATAACAGCCTGTTTTGCTGAAAGCGTCTGCATACGCGCGTCGAGTCCTGCGACGGTAAGTCTGCGAGTGATGACGTTTTCTGCCTCCACTTTAGCGTTTTTTTCCTTTAATGCGTTTTCACTTTCAAGGCGCGCGGAAAGCTCGGCGCAGGCTTTATCCCTTGCCTGCTCTGCGTTTGCCAGAATGCTTGACGCTTCTTCCTTCGCTTCGGAAAGAATTACGGAAATTATTTTCTCTGCGTTTTGCATGACTCCTCCTTACATAAGGAAGATGAGTGCAAGAAGCGAGATAATGAACGAGAAGATTGCGAATATCTCGACGAGTACGGTCATGGTAATACCTTTACCCATCTGACCTTCCTGCTTGCCCACGAGGTTGATACAGCCTACGGCAACGTTACCCTGCATAATCGCACTCACTAAGCCGATTACGCCTACGGGAACGCACGCAGCAAGAATAGCAAGGCCCTGATCGGGAGTAAACGCGGAAACGTCACCGCCCATAAGTCCGCAAGCAAGGAATGCGAATACGGCTACTACGAATCCGTAAATCGCCTGCGACGCAGGGAGAAGCTGAAGGACGAGCACCGAACCGAACTTGCTCGGATCTTTGCTGAGAAGCGCAGCCGATGCCTGACCTGCGCGAGATACGCCGATTGCAGATCCAATACCTGCGCACATTGCGATTGCTGCTCCTGCGAGCGCGTAAAAAATTCCTATCGTCATATTTAATGACCTCCGTTAAAATTTCATCTTTATTGTTCGGCTAACAGCCTGTCTGTCAGATAAATCTGACGTATTTCGTTTTTCCGCCCAGCGGTCGGAACGTTCGACCACCGCCGTCGTAGAACTTACCGTAAAATTCAAGGTATTGCAAGCGCGCGTTATGCACGTACGCCGACAGTACGCCCATCGCAAGGTTGAACGCGTGAAGGACTATGGCAAGAATTCCTGCAGGCACTACCATTACTCCGCCTCCTCCACCTATCATACCGATAAGTATGTTAAACGCATAACCTATTGCGCACGACGCTAACGTAATACCGAAAATACGCGCGTAAGAAAGTACGTCCGAAAGAATGTTTACGATATCGTATAGCGCGCTCAAACCAGATATTACCTTGCCAAAGCCTTTCTTTTTTCTGCCCTTAGTAAGTACGCTTCCCAGCAGTCCGCTTCCCATAATAATAAGACCGGGAATAAGCAGATTTTCAAACGCCGACGGCCAGAGCGGAATTTCTCCGCCGTTGCCCCAGAAGTGAGTGTCAAGGTTAAACAGCACTTTGCCCATTGCGAGAAGAAGCAATATTACGCCGACGTAAGTCACCAAGGGAAAACCGTTGTCAAAGAGCGCGTCGGTCACCTGCCCTTTCTTAATGTTTTTATATATGCCTATTGCATATCCTAACGCGATATGAACCGCGCCGATTACAAGACAAATAAGTAGCAGAAGCAAAGGTTCTTCAAGCGGGTTAAACCATACGCCCATCGTATACCCTTCCTCCGTCGGGAATAATCCCCAGCCGAAGTCGGAATGACCGAAGTCAAAGCCGAATACGCTACCGAACAGCACGCCCCAAACTATTGCCGAGATACTGCAAATACCTATAAGCATAACGAGGTTTTTCATTCCCGGTTCGGGCTTTAAAATTTTAAGCATAAGCGTTGCGCCAAGCGCTAGCACTAAGCCGTAGCCGGCGTCTGCCGACATCATACCAAAGAACAGGAAGAAAAAAAATGCAGTAAAGATATTCGGATCTGGCTCGAAATACGAAGGAGTGGAATACTGATCGGTAAGCGCTTGAAAAGGCGCGAGTACTTTATTTTCTTTATATAATACGGGCGGATCGTCCGTTTCTTGGACTTCTTCAAGAAGCGTGATGACCGCTCCACCTGCGCTCTCTACCGCAGTAACGACGGCTTCCGCGCTCGGCGATGGCACCCAGCCTTCTGCGCAGAAAGTCTTTGCGGTAGATTCGAAACCGTTAACGGCTTCAACTTTTTCCGCCTCGATAAGATAGTAGTCGTGCAGTTTTTTAATATCTTTTAAATGCTCGAAAAGTTCGAGCAACCGGCTGACGAGTTTGGCGTTTTCATCTAAAAGAGCGTTAATTCTTTCTTCGTTCGCTCTTAAAAGTTCCACCGCAGTTGCGTCGTCTGTGTAAGGGCAAACGGTAAGTCCGAGTTCACCGACTGCGCTAAGTACTTTTTCCTTGTCACTAGCAAGCGCAATTATACCGACGAGATTGACGCTCTTTGCGCCGGGGTACGGCAGTGTTACGGCAATTTCGCCTATGCTTTCTTCAAGCGACGAGGTTACTTTGCCGTAGCAAAGCACCGAGAAGGTGTTTTTCGTATCAGTGAAGATTGAGAATTTATCTCTGCAAGGAAGGTAAGGCAAAAGCTGTTTTTTGTGCGCAACCAGCTTATTCATCTGCGAGCGCAGTTCCGTTCTTGCGGACACGAGCTTTTCTATTTCGCCGACTACCTCAAGTATTTCCTGAGCGCGAGAGCCTGCTTCGTCTATTTCCCCGATATTAGAGAAGAAACGAGCAGACTTGAGCTTTTGGGGTTGGCAAGAAAAAGCGTTAGGATTTTTCTTATTTTGCGCAAGAGCGTAGTTGTTAACTTCTATAAGTTCGTCCACAGCAAAAGCGCTCCTTGCTTTTTTAACAAGGAGTTTATCTACGCTTTCAGAGGGAGCTATGCTATGATCGGGAGTAATAACTTCAAAATTACCCGACTTGGCGAGAGCGTCCATTATTTCCGCGCTTCGGGATTTAAGCCCAATCACGCGGAGTTTTTGCATTTTTACGATTGCCATTATTCTCCGAACAATCCTTCAGCGATAATTTCAGCCGCCTTATCAAGATTTTTGCGCGCCTCTGCCACCATTACTTTATCAGCTTCTGCGCTTTTTGCAAGCAGTTCTTCCGCTCTTTTTTCGCCCTCGGCGCTTGCCTTAGCAAGAAGTTCAGCGGTGCGCTTTTTATTCGCTTCCGCGTTCTCCTTAACAAGAGCTTCGAGTTCGTTAGACGCATTACTCGTTATTTTCATCGCTTCGGCTTGCGCTTCTGCTACGATTTTTTCGGCTTGCGCTTCCGCTTCGGCTATGCTTGACATAATTTCTTTCATCGTTTCGCTCATAACTTACGCCTTAGAATATTTATTCTCGATGTCCGTAATTTTGTTTATACGGCGAGTATGTCTTTCCGCGCCCGAATAGTCGGTGGAAAGAAAGGTTTTTACTATTTTAAGAGCCAGCCCTCCGCCCGTTATTCTCGCGCCGAGAGCAATCATGTTGGCATTGTTGTGTAATCTCGTAGCTTCCGCCGAGAAACAGTCGGTAACGTGCGCGCAACGAATTCCCTTTACCTTATTAGCGCACAAACTCATTCCAATACCCGTACCGCAAACGAGAACACCGTAATCACAGTCGCCGTTCGCTACCGCTTCGCTAGCAGGAAGCGCGTAGTCGGGATAGTCAGCCGCAGGATCGGGCGAACTCATACCAAAATCCTTTACTTCATAGCCGTCCTTTAAAAGTTCGGCTTTTATTTCGTCTTTTAATTCTCTTCCGGCGTGATCCGCCGCCATAGCAATTATCATTTAGTTCTCCTCAGAGGCAAGCTAACATGCGCGTAATTATGAATTGTAAACGCTTTGCATTTACATGAACTGACCCTTTGAGTCATGAATTGATTTGCTTGACCGCAAATCATGAATTGCAACCTACGGTTGCATTACGGATAATTAAACCCCCTGACGCTCCGCCCATTCATTTATTTATAAACTTATATAACGGTTCAAGCATTTTTGTTAAAGCATTTGCAGTTACTCTGTACGCTTCGACGCCTTGCCCGAAGGGATCGTTTAAATCCTCGCCTATCAGTTCTTTTACCGTGCCGACTACGCGGGTTTTACCGTCGCTCATTGCCGCCTCGTAAGTAAAAGTATGCGTCAGCGCCGTTCTGTGATTCTCCGTCATACAAACTATAACGTCTGCGTTCTGAATTAAGTCCACAGTGAGCAGTCTTGACTTATGCGGTTTAACGGTCAGCCCCATTTCAGCAAGTACTCCTGCCGCTTCGGGAGTCATCGGACGACCGTTATCTGCGTATATGCCTGCGCTCGAAACTTCGGCTAACTGCGAATTTTTGTTTCTTTTCAGATAATCGGCAAACATCTGCTCCGCCATAGGCGAACGACACGTGTTCCCCGTACATACGAAAAGTAGGTTAATTTTCTCTTTTTTCATGCTATATTACGTTTCCGTTCGAAAGCTTCATCAGTCGGGTGAGCAAAGTCGTTCCTATACCGCCGAGTGGTACGCCTTCGGCTATTATCAAATCGTGATTTTTCTCCACTTCGCGGATTTTCTCAAAGAGCGAGCCGGCGTACGCTTTAACAGTATCGCCCATTGACATAACGGCGCGATCGTCATACTTGCCCGCGTTACTATTCATGCAGAAGATAATCGGACGCCTGCCTGCCATAGTCATTCTGTCGAAGTAAGAGTTGATCGTAACGCTCATTCCTTCGTAATAAGCCGAGAATACGAGTTCGGCTTGCGGAACGAAGTGCATGGGCTTTTTTAATTCGGAAAGTTGGTCGGTCATAACAGAGCTTTTATTCACCGAGCCTATTATCTGCTCCACTTCGGCTATATCTACCGAGCCTGCGCGAAGTACGCGCGGAGGAGTTTCAGTCATGTTTATTATAGTGCTTTCCAGCCCGAAGGGACATTTGCCACCGTCGAGAATTACAGGTATCTTTCCGCAAAGGTCGTCGTAAACGTGATCGGCGGTAGTCGGCGAAGGACGTGAACTTGTGTTTGCCGACGGCGCGCACACCGGCACGCCTGCCTCCTTTATTAAGCTGAGAGCAACGGGATGATCGGGCATACGCACGGCTACGGTATCGTTACCTGCCGTTACGATAGACGGCACTACGTCCTTTTTTGGAAGAACTAGCGTAAGCGCGCCCGGCATTAACGCCTCTATCAGCATCTCG
Source organism: Clostridia bacterium (assembly GCA_017452405.1). Classification (GTDB taxonomy): domain Bacteria; phylum Bacillota; class Clostridia; order Christensenellales; family Pumilibacteraceae; genus Protoclostridium. Next base: position 23,457 of record JAFTMM010000037.1, read on the forward strand.
GAAAGCGAGTCTACCTCTGCTACCTGACCTATTTGCGACTTATCCGAAACGTGGATAATGAGCGGATTGGTCGCAGGCCTTCCCTTAGCCTTGAATATCTTGTCGGTTGCCAAAGCGTCAAAAGCGTTTGCGCCCAAACCGTATACCGTTTCCGTCGGAAAAGCTACGATTTCACCCGCGCGGATCATTTCGCCACATTTCGATATATTTTCCCCGTTTGCAAGTAAAATTTGAGTCTTCATTAGTTTAGTTCATCCATCCGAGTGGGAATAATCCCAATATGTCACACGTTATTGACCGATGCGGTTTTCGCTTTATAGTCTTACTAATATGGTGGGTAGTTTTTTCGGAGTTATCCGTTCCTACCGGAGCAAAGGTAATTGCCACTTTTTCTTCAGCAATCTGCCTTGTTGGCGCTATTGAGCGCAAGCTGTTTAAGTCTGCGCCCGAAACGAAACGCGAGAAAAAACGCATCTCCACCCAATTGAAAAGTCTTTTTACGTCAGCCATTAACAAGGCTAACGCGCGACGATTTATCGTTACGGCGTTAATTCTTCTCGGCTTCGGTTTCTTTATCCGTTCCGTCTTCGTCTATATCGCCGTTTTCGTCAACTTCGTTCTCGCCATTCTCTGCCTTGCCTCCCGTAACGAGGGCTGACTCTTCGCCCTGAGAGCCGTCAGCTTCTTCAGGAATACCTAACGAAGTGGGTTCTTTATCTTTGAGAATATACGCAAGGATAAAAAAGACAGCCGTCACGCAGGCAAACGCAACGGCAAAAGTTCCGAAGACGGGAGAATTCTTTTCGTCGAACAAGTTGAAAAAAGTAAGCGTGCCGAACACGGTTACTCCTACTATTCCAACGAGCGCGATAATGGCAAAAATTCTTCTGAGCAACTGTTTATTCATATCACTAATGTTATACCATAAAATAAAAGAAAAAAGCAAGTAAAAACGGCTTGACAATTACAGATATATATGCTATTATTTCGTAGTAATTTCGATGAGGAGCGTCGAGCATTAGTATTCATCCCAAATTTCCACCGCAGGAAGGGGTGATGAAAGGGTATCGTCGCCGAGGTCGCATGCGTAAAGCGGTTTACCGTGCGGTCGGTTGCAGTAGGATTAAGAGCCTGGCGACTGTCATACCGATAGGTATGGAGGGCATTGAACGTCTTTTGCTACTCGAGCACCTTGTCAAATTACGGCAAGGTATTTTTATTGTAAATCATTTTTTGGAGGATATATGAAAACTTATAAAGTAGCGGTCGTAGGCGCGACCGGTATGGTCGGCAGAAAAATGCTTCAGGTGCTTGCGGAAAGAAATTTCCCCATCGGCGAGCTTATGCCTTTTGCTTCCGCTAAGAGCGCAGGCAAAGAAATAGAGTATTGCGGTAAGAAATATACTGTAATTGAAACGACGGAAGAGAATATATATAAGTATAGACCTGAAATCGTTATTATGAGCGCAGGCGGTTCTACCAGCGCGAAGTTCTCCCCTATTTTCGCTCAGGCAGGCGGAATAGTTATCGATAACTCCGCTTATTGGCGTATGCACGAGAGCGTTCCCCTCGTCGTTCCCGAAGTTAATCCTGAGGACGCTTTCAATCACCCTATTGGCATTATAGCTAACCCCAACTGCTCGACTATTCAGGCTATGGTAGTTCTCTCCCCTCTTCACAAGGCGTTCGGTATCAAGAGAGTTATTTATACTACTTTCCAAGCAGTTTCCGGCGCAGGCGTAAACGGCTACGCTGACCTTGAAGAAGGTATGAAAGCTGTAGCAGAGGGCAAGAGCGCACCTGAGTCTAAGAAATTCACTCACCCCATTGTAGGCAACGTAATACCCGAAATCGACGTTCTTCTCGACAACGGCTATTATAAGGAAGAACAGAAGATGATTGACGAGACGAACAAGATTATGCACGCGCCTGAAATCAAGGTTACCGCTACTTGCGTTCGCGTTCCCGTTTATTACGGACACAGCGAGTCTATCAATATCGAGTTCGAGAAAAAAGTAACGCCCAACGAGGTGCGTGAAGTCCTCGAAAAGGCAGAAGGCGTAGTCGTTATGGACGATCCCGCTAATCACGTATACCCTACCGCGCTTTATGCAACCAACCGTGACGAAGTTTTCGTTGGCAGAATCCGCAAGGATTACACCATTGAAAGCGGTGTCAATATGTGGGTTGTTGCGGATAATATTCGCAAGGGCGCAGCGACTAACGCCGTTCAGATCGCACAGCTTTTGACTAAGGAATAAGACTCCCTCATTCACTTCGTGCTAAGCTCCCTCTCAGAGGGAACCAAAAGGGCGCAGCGACTAACGGGAGCAATGAGATCCTTCGACTTCGCCTTTTAGGCTACGCTCAGGATGACCAAAATCAAAACGTCATTCAGAGCATATCGTAGCAACGTCAAGGAATCTCTATTATAATATTTTGAAAGCGGATTGTAGACGCATTAGCGCCGTTAATATAACTTCCGCTAAGGAGAAGACATGAGCATTTTTAAAGGAGTAGGTGTCGCACTCGTTACGCCTATGACGGAAGACGGAATAAATTTTGAAGAATACGGAAAACTCATTGACCACGTTATTGACGGCGGTGTTGATGCGGTAATCGTAGGCGGAACTACGGGCGAACCTTCGACAATGACGGAAGAAGAAAGAATTGAGATGTTCCGTTATGCGGTGAAAAAAGTCAACCACCGTGTTCCCGTTATTATCGGATCGGGTAGCAATAATACGGTTAGCGCTGTGAAGATGAGCAAGATTGCGGAAGCAGAAGGCGCGGACGGACTGCTCGTCGTTACGCCGTACTATAACAAATGTACGCAGAACGGTCTTATCGCCCACTATACGGCTATTGCCGACGCAGTGAACATTCCCATTATGCTCTATAACGTGCCTACTCGTACGGGCTTCAGAATTGCGCCTGCTACGGCAGTTAAGCTGTCAGAGCATAAGAATATCGTAGCAATCAAAGACGCTAGCGAAAATATTGACGACTTGCTCGCCATGTGCCAGGCTTGCGAAGGCAGGCTGGATTTTTATAGCGGTAACGATAGCTACACCGTGTTCCTTATGGCGCTCGGCGGTCTCGGCGTCGTTTCGGTTGTCGGCAACGTTTGCCCCAAGGAAATGAAAGAAATCACCGACGCTTGCTTCGCAGGTGATTATGCCAAGGCACGTTCCCTCTCCTTCCGACTCGATCCTCTTGCTAAGGCGCTCTTTATGGAAGTCAATCCCATTCCGACCAAAAAGGCGCTCGAATACATAGGAATCAAGGCAGGAAAGCCCCGCCTCCCCCTCACCGAAATGGAACCTCAGAATGTGGAAAAGTTAAAAGGCGTGATGAAAGATTTGGGAATAATTTAAGAGGTCTCTATGTGGGAAAACCGTTCAAATGGCTTTCCCACTTCTTTTCTCAAAATAGCTTCAAAAAATTTTAAAACACAATGGTAAACATGAAAAAAATATTTATTATATTAATAGCATTTGTTTTTATGTTATATAGCATGGGATGTCAGCCTATTGAAGCTGATCCCGAACTTCCGACAAATCCGCCTATAACAGAGCCCGAGCCTGAGCCCGAGCCTAAACCT
>JAFTMM010000038.1 GCA_017452405.1 Clostridia bacterium
ACTGGTCGTCGAACGCCTGCTCAACCATTTCGTCAAGACGATCAAGGAAGTTCTGTTCGTCGGCAACGTAGTCCTTAATGGTGGGCTTGATACCTACTTTCGCTTTAAGCTCGTCAATAGCCTTGATGAGATTTTCCACCTTTTCTTCGTCCGTCTTGCCTTTAAGTCCGAGGTAGTCGGCTACTTCAGCGTAACGAGCGCGAGCGTGAGGGTGGTCGTACTGCGAGAACGTACCCATCTTTGCAGGAGCTTCCTTGGAGTTAAAACGGATAACCTCGCCAATGAGGAGAGCGTTTGCAACGCCGTGGGGGAGATGATGGAACGCACCGAGCTTGTGAGCCATAGAGTGGCATACGCCGAGGAAAGCGTTAGCGAACGCCATACCTGCCATAGTAGCGGCGTTACCCATCTTCTCACGCGCAACGGGATCGTTAGCTCCGTTGTCGTAAGCGCGGGGGAGATATTCGAAAATCATTTTGAGCGCGCGGAGAGCAAGCCCGTCGGTATAATCGGTTGCCATAACCGAAGCGTAAGCTTCGAGAGCGTGGGTAACTGCGTCGATACCCGAAGCGGAAGTAAGTCCCTTGGGCGCGTTCATCATGAGGTCTGCGTCAATAATAGCCATGTTAGGCATCAGCTCATAGTCTGCAAGCGGATACTTTACGCCGGTAGTCTCGTCAGTAATAACCGCGAAAGGCGTTACTTCCGAGCCCGTACCTGCGGAGGTGGGAACTGCGATGAAGTATGCTTTTTCGCCCATCTTGGGGAAGGTGTAAACTCTCTTGCGAATATCAATGAAGCGCATTGCCATGTCTTGGAAATCTGCTTCGGGGTGTTCGTAAAGCACCCACATGATTTTTGCGGCGTCCATAGGCGATCCACCACCGACTGCAATAATAGTATCGGGCTGGAACGCTTCCATTTGCTTAGCGCCTTCACGCGCGCTGGCAAGCGTAGGATCAGGTTCAACGTTAGAGAACGTCGTGTGCTTGATACCCATTTCGTCGAGTTTGGCTTCAATAGATTTGGTGTAGCCATTATTGTAGAGGAAGGAGTCCGTTACGATAAACGCCTTCTTCTTGCCGAGTACTGCGCCAAGCTCGTCAAGAGCAACGGGCAAACTGCCTTTTTTGAAATATACCTTCTGAGGTGCTCTGAACCAAAGCATGTTTTCTCTCCTTTCTGCAACCGTTTTAATATTAATAAGATGTTTTGCGCCTACGTTATCCGATACGCTGTTACCGCCCCAGCTACCGCAACCGAGTGTGAGCGAGGGAGCGAGCTTGAAGTTGTAAAGGTCACCGATACCGCCGTGAGAGGAAGGCGTATTAACGAGAATACGGCAGGTCTTCATTCTTTCACCAAATTCAGCAATTTTTGCCGTTTCGGTTACTGCGTTAAGGTAAATGGACGAAGTGTGTCCGTAACCGCCGTCTGCAATAAGGTGTTCAGCTTTTTCGAAAGCATCGCCTATATCTTTAGCCTTATACATAGCAAGAACGGGGGAAAGCTTTTCGTGAGCAAACTCTTCGGAAATATCAACGCTTTCCACTTCACCGATAAGAATCTTTGCGGATTCGGGTACGTCAACACCTGCAAGCTTAGCAATGGTGTGCGCCTTCTGTCCTACGATCTTAGCGTTAAGTGCGCCGTTGATAATAATGGTCTTTCTTACTTTTTCGATTTCATCCGGCTTAAGGAAGTAGCAACCGCGGTAAGCGAATTCCTTTTTAACGGCTTCGTAAATCTTTTTGTGAACGATAACGGACTGCTCAGATGCGCAGATCATACCGTTGTCGAAGGTCTTGGAATGAATTATCGAGCTTACTGCAAGAATGATGTCAGCAGTTTCGTCGATGATTGCGGGAGTGTTACCTGCGCCTACGCCGAGAGCGGGCTTACCGCTGGAATATGCGGCTTTAACCATACCAGGACCGCCGGTAGCAAGAATGATATCCGACTCCTTCATGACGAGATTGGTCATATCGAGGGAGGGAACGTCAATCCAGTCGATAATTCCTTCGGGCGCGCCTGCTTCAACAGCTGCTTCAAGGACTATCTTAGCCGCCTCAATGGTAGACTTCTTCGCTCTGGGGTGAGGGGAGATGATGATACCGTTACGGGTTTTAAGCGCAAGGAGAGTTTTGAAAATAGCCGTAGAGGTGGGGTTGGTCGTGGGGATTACCGCAGCGACAACGCCGATAGGCTCTGCTACTTTCTTAATACCGAATGCGGGATCTTCTTCGATAACACCACAGGTTTTGAAATCCTTGTAAGCGTTATAGATATATTCGGCTGCGTAGTTATTCTTAATTACTTTATCTTCAACTACGCCCATGCCCGTTTCAGCTACTGCCATTTTAGCAAGGGGAATTCTCTGCTTATTAGCTGCGAGAGCTGCTGCTTTGAAAATCTTGTCTACTTGCTCTTGCGAGTATTCGGCAAAAATCTTCTGAGCTGCTCTTACTCTTGCGAGAGCTTCTTCGAGCTTTTCAATACTATCAACGATGGGATAGTTCTTGTTCATTATTATATCCTCCAAAAAAAGTATACTGATTTAGTTTGTAGCCTTTTGGCGAGGCTTATTCGCCTATATGTTTAGTGAGAACCGCGAGTGAGGAAGCAAGGTTCTCGTTTTCTACGAGTACGCCTTCGGGTACTTTAATTACGGTAGGCGCAAAGTTCCATATCGCTTTAATTCCGTGAATTATAAGTTCGTCGGCGGCTTTCTGCGCTCCGCTTGACGGCACGGTTATAATTCCTACTTTGACGTCGTATTTTTTACAAATCCTTTCAAGTTCGCTTAATGGTTGTACTATACGACCGCTAACCGCTCTGCCTACGACAGCAGACGAGTTATCAAACGCCGCAACTATGTCAAGTCCGTAATCCGAAAAGCCTTGATAGGATAGAAGCGCGCGTCCGAGGTTGCCTGCGCCTATAAGTACGGCTTTGCTCTTTGCGCCAAAACCAAGATAGTCCTCTATTTCGTCAATAAGTTCGGCGGTTACGTATCCTTTTTTCGGTCGTCCGCTTCCGCTTACCGAACCGAGATATTTTCGGACCTGTACGTCGTTTTGCCCGAGCGCTTCCGCAATTACCGTTGCCGATACCATAGGCAACGCGCCTCCGAGCGACTTCAAGTAGTGTAGATATACGGGAAGACGGCGTAAGGTTTGTATTGATACGCTTTTTTCTTCTTTCATTGATATCTTCTCCCCGTAAGACAAAATTTCCGAAGTTTCCTTGACTTCAAACATATTATAACATATATTTTTATATTATGCAATTAAATCAATGCGTATCGATAAAAATTTATTTATTAATTTTTTATTTTGCTTTTCCTTGTCATCTCTACTACAGTACTATGTCTATTTAAATAAAATCCCCGAAAGCAGAGTGCGATCGGGGAAGGGATTATTTATTAATTTCCAAATTATAGTCCATAACGTCGTCAATGCAGTCACGACCGCGTGAAAGAGCGGTAACGCCCGTACGCGCAAGTTCAAGTATGCCGTAAGGACGCATAAGCTCGATAAACTTATCCAGCTTTACGGGTTCACCCGTCATTTCACAAATAACCGAAGTGGGGGCAACGTCGATGATTTTAACTTTCATCATGTTCGCCGTACTCTCTATTTCAGGACGTTTGTCGGCAGGAACGTTGACTTTAATGAGGAGCAGTTCGCGCTTAACACTTTCCGTCGGCTCGAAGATCATGATCTTGTGGCAGTCAACGAGTTTGTCAAGCTGACGAACGATCTGATTGATTTCGTCTTCGTCGCCTACGGCAACTATAGTCATACGTGAACGGTCGGGATTATGCGTTCCGCAAACGGACAGCGAATCGATATTATAACCTCTGCGTGCGAAAAGTCCGCTCAGTCTGGTAAGTACGCCCGCTTTGTTGGAAACGAGCGCGGTAATTATATGTTTCGTAGCTTTTTCCATAATGCCCTCCTTAGACGATAGGTTTGGCGGTGAGGATTGCCTCAAAGCCCTTGCCTGCGGGAATCATAGGCAGAACGAATTCGTCTTTGTCGATAGCGCAGTCGATAATCTTAACGCCCTTTTCAGCAAATGCTTCGCTCATAACCTTTTCGATATCCTCATTCTTGTCTATTCTATAACCCTTAGCGCCGAGAGCGTCTGCAAGTTTGACGAAATCGGTGGGGTAGTAGATATCCGTGGACGAGTAATGTTTGTTGTAGAATAACGTCTGCCATTGACGCACCATGCCGAGGGTGTGGTTGTTAAGCACGATAACGGTAACGTCTAAACCGAGCTTAGAAGCGGTAACGATTTCGTTAAAGTTCATATGGAAGGAGCCGTCGCCCGTGAAAAGTACGGTCTGTTTTCCGCTACCGATACAAGCGCCGATTGCCGCGCCCATGCCGTAGCCCATAGTTCCGAGACCACCGCTGGAAATAAACTTGCGAGGCTTGTCGAAGTTATAAGTCTGCGCCGTCCACATCTGGTGCTGTCCAACGTCGGTAACTACGACTTTATCCTTATCGCCGAGCTTGTTGGACGCCATAATAACTCTTCTGGGGCAAAGCTTGCCGTCCGAGCCGAGCAAATAATCTTTTGCTACGCGCTCACGGCACTCGTTAATCCATTCGTCCGACTTGGCGGGCGTAAGGTCGGGGAGCATAGCGTTAATAGCCTTCTTAGCGTCGGCAAGCACGCCAACGTCTACCTTAACGTTCTTATTCAATTCGGCAAGGTCAATGTCGATATGTACGATCTTTGCGTTTTTACAGAAGTTCTTGCGGTCGCCGGCAACACGGTCGGAGAAACGACAGCCGATAGCAAGCACGAGGTCGGCTTTTGAAAGCGTTTCTGCTACGTTAGCCTTACCGTGCATGCCGATCATACCCATAAAGTTGGGATGTGAGGCGGGGAAGCAACCGAGTCCCATCATAGACGAGGTAACGGGCGCGCCGATTTTTTCACTAAGCGCGATAAGCGCGTCGCCTGCGTCCGAAGCTATGCAACCGCCACCAACGTACATAACGGGACGAGAGCAAGAATTAATAATCTCAATAGCTTTCTTGACGTATTTGTTTTCCTTAAAGTAAGCCTTCGTGGGCTTAACTTCTGCCGGCTCGTACTCGCAAAGCTTCTGCTGAACGTCCTTAGGAACGTCAACGAGTACAGGCCCGGGACGACCGGAACGCGCGATAAAGAACGCTTCACGAATAGTGTTAGCAAGTTCTTCGACGTTCTTGACCATATAATTATGCTTGGTAATGGGCATAGTCACGCCCGTTATATCTATTTCCTGGAAAGAGTCGCGACCGAGGAAAGCAGACGCCACGTTGCCCGTAATTGCGACGAGAGGAATGCTGTCCATATATGCGGTAGCGATACCCGTGACGAGGTTGGTTGCGCCCGGTCCGGAAGTGGCGATAACAACGCCCGTTCTTCCCGTAGCTCTTGCCCAGCCGTCTGCTGCGTGGCAAGCTCCCTGTTCGTGACAGGTTAGTATTTGCGTTACGTTTTCCTTTTCTTCGTAAAGCGCGTCGAAAATATCGAGAATAGTTCCGCCCGGATAACCGAATACGGTTTCGATTCCCTGCTCCTCAATACACTTAACGATGATCTGTGATCCTTTGAGTTTCATGCTTTTCTCCTGATTGTGAGGATATTGATTGATTATATCATATAATAAATAAGATTGTCAAAGGTTTTAACTTGCGCTAAGTAAGGTGATACTAATCAAATAAATCGGAATGTGTGCCTGTTCGAGTTAAGTATAAAATTAACTCGTCATTTGCTATTTTATATATCAAAAGCCAATCGGGCTTAATATGACATTCGCGACAACCGGAATATTCGCACGTAAGCTGATGATCTCGGTTTTTTTCGGGAAGCGGTTCGCCTTTTGATAGTTTTGTAACTACTTCGTCCATTAAACGCATGTCGTAGCCACGTTTGATTATAGCTTTCAAATCACGTTTAAAGCTGTTAAGCGCAAAAATTTTATACATCTGCGTTCACTTCCTCTAATAGTTCGGAAAAGCTGTCGTACGTTTTCTTGTTTGCTTGTTTTTCCGCTTCTTCAAGTTCTGCAAGCGCGGAAAGAGTGAGTGCGTTTGGCAGTTCTCTATTCACGGCAAACGGTAAACCATCGTGCATAATGGCTTGTCGCAGAAATATATTAATAGCCGTACTCATATCCAACCCTAAATCAGCAAAAAGGGCAGTAGCTTGTTTCTTAACGTTTTCGTCAAGTCTAATATTTATTGTAGTCATACACTCACCTCGTATATATTTTGTATATACATTGTATGCTATTTGTATTCATTTGTCAACAAATATTAGCCTTTAATTCAATAACTTGATTATTAGAAAATCATCGTGGTTGCCATCAATCAACTATTTGATGCCTGTTGCGATGATAATAAATTGTAGGAGAATGTCTAATTTATGTGGAATTTGTCGAAGTTTGCCGAAAGCCTAAAAGAACTCATGATCGATCGCGATTTGAAAGCACCTGCATTGGCAGAACAAATAGGGACTCATAGAATAAATATTACGAGATATTTGCGTGGGGAACGAGCGCCTGTGTTTAGCGGTCTTATAAAGTTAGTAGAATACTTCGATTGTTCTGCCGACTTTTTACTCGGACTTAGCGAATATTCAAAAGAGGGCGGATATTTGCCACCGCTTGATTTTGCAAAACGATTAAGAGAGGTTATGAAAGAAAATTCAGTTACGCAATACGCTCTTGAAAAGAAAACAAAAATTTCGGGTGATATTGTTTATAAATGGCTCAATGGAATAACCAAACCTTCGATTGAAAATCTGGTAAAACTTGCAGAATATATTGACTGTTCCGTCGATTATCTTCTTGGAAGAGTTAGGTAAAATGCGTAGTACCGTATAAGGCACTACGCATTTAAATTAGGCAAATTTATTTATTATTTTTCAGGGAACACTTTTATTCAGAAGCTCCAACCGAATGCGCTTGAAGTCCACATGATAATAAGGCAGTACAGCAGTATGGAAAGCGTATCCATAATGGTGGTAATCACGGGGGTAGACATGAGCGCAGGGTCTACTTTAATCTTTTTCGCCAAGATGGGAAGCATCGCGCCTATAACCTGCGCCAAAAGCACGATGCCTATGAGCGAAAGTCCGAGAATAAGCGCAATTTTAAGAACGGCTAAATCTTGATTGATAACCGGATCCCACCAATATATAAGCACAACTCTGACTGCGTTAGCGACTGCAAGGATAGCGGAGCAGATTAAAGCTATGCGTCCTTCTTTTAGCGTTACTTTTATAAAGTCCTTAGTGGATATTTGGTCGAGGGCGAGCGCACGGATAACCGTAGTGGACGACTGCGCTCCGCAGTTACCTGCCGTACCCATAAGCAGGGGAGTGAAGGCAAGCAGGAACGTTGTCAGCTCGGCTTCAAACGCCTGAATCATAAGACCGGTAAACGTCGAAGAAATCATCAAGAAAAGTAGCCACAAAATTCGACCTTTGGAATGTTTCCAAGACGAAGTTTTGAGATACTCGTCCTCAATGGGCGCCATTGCCGCCATCTTAGAGAAGTCCTCTTCCGTTTCCTCTTCGATTATGTCCACGATATCGTCAACGGTAACGATACCGACCAGCCTGTTTTCGCTGTCGCATACGGGCATGGACGTAAAGTCGTATTTTTTGAAAAGCCTTGCAACTTCTTCCTGGTCGGTGTTCGTGCGGACGATAATGACGTTGTCGTCCATTAGCTCTCCGACTTTATCTTCAGGCGAAGCAAGGAGAAGCTTGCGAAGCGTAACGATACCGAGCAATTTGCGCGCAGAATCGAGTACGAAACAGCTGTTAATGGTTTCCTTGTCTATACCTACGCGACGGATTTTTGCAATAGCTTGATTTACGGTGTCGAACTCTTTGAGATCGACGAACTCCACCGTCATTATGCTACCTGCGCTATCCTCTGCGAATTGGAGCAGGTGGTTGACGTTGGCGCGAGTTTCGGGCTTGGCGTTTGCAAGCAGTTTTTTTACGACCATCGACGGCATTTCGTCAAGCAGGTCGGCTGCGTCGTCGGCGTACAGGTCGTCGATTATAGCGCCGGCTTCGGAATCGGATAATCGGGTAAGCAAGCTCTGACTTACTTCGGGCGGGAGATAGACGAATACGTCCGTTGCCATATCCTTAGGGAGCAGGCGATAAATTTTAAGCAGATCTTCGGTTTTAAAATCGTCGAGAATTTCTGCGATATCTACGGGATTCAGTTCGATAAGAACGCTACGGAGCAGGGCAAGCTGTCGTGACTCCATGAGGTACTCCATAGAATCTTCGATAATTTCGCGCGCGCGGTCGTCCTTATGCGCCAACATCTTCTGAATAACGAAGGGCGGTAAGTCGATAACGGCGGCGCGGTCGTCCTTGCCGTACAACACTTCAAGTACTCTTGAGGTATGCACGCCCTGAATTTCACGCATGAAGTTCTCGTCGGGATCGTCACTCGTTTCCCTTATAAGCCTTACCGCCTCGTCTTTTTCGAGAGAAAGCAGGGCGTCCGCTCTGATTTCAGGCGGAACGAGCTTGAGAATTTCATTCATTTCGGCGTACGTGAAAGCGGAAAGCAGTTCCTTAACGCTTTCATAATCCTCTTCTTCGAGAAAGTCTATTATCTTTTTTGCGAGATCGTCGAGGCTTGGGGTAAGTTTTTCAAGAGTTTCTGCCATATTCCACCTCCTCCGTATCCGCTACAGGAGCGGATAAATAGTTTTCTTCGTTTATATTATACAACCCACTCACAAATTTTGCAACTTTTTTACTAAACTTTATTTTGCTAAATAATAAAATCAATTTGACCGCAAATCGTTTGATTTTTGACGGCTTGTGTAGTATACTTTTACGAGTGAGTTTATATTCTGACAAAGAAAGAGAGGAATTACTTTCTTTTATAGTCAAAACTCGGCGTGAGCTTCACGCTATGCCCGAATTGTCCAGCAAGGAATATCGCACGAGCGAGTATGTTGCTGAAAAATTAAGAGGTTGGGGTGTAAGCTACAAACGCGCGCATACCGGTCTTATTGCCGAAATCGAGGGTACAAACCCCGAAGTTGTGGCTCTCCGCGCTGACTTTGACGCGCTCCCCATTGTTGAAAACACGGGTTTACCTTTTGCTTCTACCAACGGAAACATGCACGCTTGCGGTCACGACGGGCATACGGCGATGCTTCTCGGCGCAACTAAGTTTTTGACCGAGCATAAACCTAAGTATACCACCAGGCTTATATTCCAATTCGGCGAAGAGGGGGATGGCGGTGCAACCACCATGATAGACGGCGGAGCACTCGACGGCGTTAACGCAATATACGCTCTTCACCTTTGTCCCGAACTTCAAAAAGGCAAGGTGGGAACGAGGGTAGGCGCGTTGTTTGCCGGCGTAGTGGAGTTTGACGTTGAGTTCGTCGGAAAGAGCGCGCACGCCGCCACCAAGAGCGAAGGTAACGACGCGGTAGCTTCCGCCTGTGAGTTCGTCACTTTGTTAGACTTATGCCGTCACGGCGACGAGAATATGCTCCTTCACGCAGGAGTGATTAAAGGCGGTCAGGCAAGAAATATCGTAGCCTCCGCTTGCGACGTTGAATGTACTTTCCGTTTCTTTGACGTAAAGCAAAGCCAAACGGTGCTTGCCGAGATAGGAGAGCTGGTAAATACTATCGGCAAAAAGTACGGAGCGACGGGCAGAGTAACCGTAAAATGTATATATCCGCCCCTCATCAATCACGGTTCGGCGGTAAATAAGCTCAGAGCTATGACGGACGTTGTGGAAATGCCGGCGCGCTTCACGGCAGAGGACTTTGCGTACTATCTTGAAAAGGTTGAGGGCGCGATGGCGTGGTTAGGCGTTCGTGACGAAGAGCACGTTTTCCCTCTTCACAGTGATAGATTTGATTTTGACGAAAGCGTTCTCATTACGGGAACGGAATTATTTATAAAACTTGCTAATGCAGGAGTGATCTAATGGCAGATAACGTAACAATAAAAGGTTTAGGCGCAAAAGCCAAACGCCGTGACGAATTTTCGACTACCGCAATTGAAGGTAGCGCTTGGTCTACGTTTAAAAAAGCATGGTCGGGCGTTAAAATTTCCAGAATATTTATAGTTGCAATCATTTGCGCGCTTTTCTGCGCCCCCGCAGTCGTATGGGTTATGATGTTTTTGCAGTACTTTACCAAAGCCATTGGCACGTCGTTTAACTACGGTTTATTTGACGGCTTGGGCTACGCCGGAGCAGGCGCGCTCACGAGTGGCATGAATACTGCGGAGATATTGGGCGCGGTAAGATACTATGAATACGCCGTTCTTCAATACGCAGTACTAATTCCTTGTATAGCGCTCGGCGCGATCGGTATCGGCGGACTCGTGACTTTGGCGCGTAAATCCATGTTTGAAGCTGCAGATAAACCCATTCGTATCTTCTTTGAGGGCGTTAAGCAGTCCTGGCTCCCTGCGATTATCGGCGGTACTCTCGTTTCCGCTTGCATTTTCCTCGTAGTATTCTGCGCGCACGTCTTTACGGCGTACGGTCTGGGGCTGGGCGGTATGATAGTGACTATGATATTGTCGATCATACTTCTCGTTTTTGCAAGCATATACGCGTTTTATCTTCTTACTTTGAACGCAAACTATAAAATGCCTCTCGGCAGTCTGCTCAAAGACGCATTTATTCTTACCTTTAAGCGTTTCGTGTCTAATATAATCACCGCGCTTATGGTTTCGCTTATTATAGGACTTGCGTTTATGCTTACCGTTGGACTCGGTTCGTCCGGTTTTGATATGGTAGCCTGGTCGTTCCTGTTTATGTTCGGGTTCTACGCTATCTGCGCAATTTTCGTTTCTTCCAATCAAAAGACTTTTGAAACGGTTATGAACGATGGAATCGAGGAGCGTGAAGCTAAGGCAAGGACGCAGGATGCATACGCTGCGATAAGAGCTGCGAAAGCGGCAGGCGAACGCCCTGTGAAAAAATCGCAGGCGCCTCAGAGCAAGTACGTAAACCCCAAAAAGAAAAAGAAAAGCGAAAGCGCGAAAGACGAACTCGCAAAGGAAAAGATAGATCCTTTCAAGATCGAGCCTATCCGCGCAAAGGGCGGTTATACGGCTGAAGAACTTGCCAAGATCGAAGAGGATAAGCAGAAAATACTTGCGGAAGAAAATAAAGTTACGATTGAAGACCTTTCCGCATATACTGATGATGACGAATAATGATTCTTGAGTTCAAACAATCAGATAATTTTTATATAAAACAATCCGAAGCGTTCGGACGAAGGGGCGATTTTTATAAGTCGCTCCTTTATGCGCGTAGAGCGGTTTATTTAGGCAATTCAGGCGGGGAAGAACGCCTTGCTGACGCGTTACTTGAAAGCGGTAATCTGTCTCAGGCGTGCAAAGAATACCTAAAATTATATCGCGCGGGCAGAAAGTCCACCAAAGTATATGCTGGACTTATCAAAAGCCTTACCGCTATGTCGCGCTACGCTTCCGCTACGCGTTTTATTTCCGAGGCAACGGACGAGTATTATCTTCCCGAATTCGGTGAAGATTCTTATTCGGGCGTGGATAACGTAAAAAAATACGTCAAGCATTTATATGAAACGTATCCCTATCCAAAAGCAGACGAATCGTTTGGAATGTTATACGCTATCGGGCGTGGTGACGCGCTTCGCGACAGAACGTATATGGCGGATATGTGTCCGCAGAACGAAATGCCAGAGCCTGCTTTTTTATACAATACCATAAGCGTAGTAACGCCCGACCGTATGGATAAAAAGCACGCCGAAGCGTTCCTGAAAATGGCAACGGCAACGTACGCCGAGGAGGAACGTCCCACCGCTATTCTTGCAACGGCGGTAGTTGCGTTACTTGCGCTCGGCACCAAGGCGGAAGCAGAGGACGTAGCAGACGAGCTTGCTTCACTCGTTCTGCCTGAAGATCCCGTCGAGCTTGCTAAATGCGCAATAGCAATGCTTAGTTTGCGCGACTACGAATCGGCAATAGATTATTTGGAAGAACTGCTGACAATTTGCTTTGAATTTCGGCTTGTTACCGTTACCGCAATAGCGCATATGAACGCAGGGAACGTAAAGCGTGCGCAGGAGCTTTTCGGCGCGGTGCTGAATATCGAGCCTGAAAACTACGTCGCGCGGTATTGGATAGGTCGTCTTAATAAAGGCGAAACCCCTTATCACAAGTTGGGCGAAACGTTGCCGAGAGAGGAAATCGTTCGCCTTAAAACGCTGATCGGGGAAGCGCTACTCGGCGTTGACGTTGACGAGAAGCAAAGTAAACGCGCCGTTCGCTATTTCTTGGGCAAAACCGACGAATACGCCACGACGTTAGCGCGTAGACTAGCCGAAACGGGTTTATATCCAGACGTATTGGAGGATGAATTATGTTCGCCCGAACACGGACTTGAGTTCGTGCGAGACGCTGTGAGCGAACTGCTCTGCAAAGAGCATAACAGCCGTCCCTCATTCTTTTTGCAAGGGCTGTTTAGTATGCGCCTTCGTTTTCAGCCTCAGATGGGAAACGAAAACGTTACGCGCGCCTTCGTGTTTGCGCAGGTAACGATGAACTTACTCGGCTTCAACAAGCAAAAAGAACTTGACTTGCTTTACGGGAAAGCGCTCGGCATAATTTCAAGTAAAGACCTTATAGGCGAAACGAACGTACAATCGGTAGCGGCTGCGGTGTTGTCCGCCGTAAGCCTTGACGAGAACCTTAATGCTAAGACCGCTTCCGCGTTGTTTGCGTTCGCAGACGAGGAGAGGTCGGACGAGTTTTATAATCTTCTTACCGGCAAGTCCGAAGGAGGCAAATTATGAACATAGAAAAGCTTTTTGAAAAGGAACTTCGCGCGTATTTTACGTCCCACCGCGGAATATCTGCGGACAAGCTGGACGACGTTACGCAAAAGTTATACGAAAAATGGTCGGACACGCCTTGCGCAGAACTCGGCGGTAAGACGCCGAGACAGTACGTCGAGAGTATCGACGACGTAAAAACGCTGGTGTCGCTTGCTCTTGAAAGCGTAAGAGGAGGGGGAGAGCCTGCGCCTTTATACGTCGAGCGCATTTCCCGAATGCCTCACGCCTCTATCGAATTAAAGGAAATTCTACTGTCGAGTGAGAAAGAAAGCGTACGAATAGTAGCGTCGGAACTGTTGGATAGAATAGGCGATACTCCCGTTTCCGACTACGTTGAAATAGTGTTCGATCCCGACACTCCTACCGATCTTCGTGAAACGCTGATCAGCCGTCTGGAAGGTGAGGACGGATTAGCGGAAATTCTCATTCCGAGAATAAGTGAAACGGAGGGTGGAGCAAAGTTTATTCTTGCCGAACTTCTTGCGCGAAGTGGCGAAGTAGACGAGCGAATTTACGAACTTCTTATTGGACTGCTTGACGAAAAGGGCGCGGTAGCCTACGTCAGCCAGCTCTTGTCCGCTTACGGCGATCCGCGCGCGATTGAAAAGCTGTCTATGATAGCCGAAACGTGCGACTACGCCGACTATATTGACATTAGAAACGCCGTGGAAGCGCTCGGCGGAGAGCTTGCACTCCGATTAAGCTGGGATAACGACGCGTCGTATAAAAAAATAAAAGGCGAGTAAAATTAAATCGGAGGAAGTAATGGAATACAAACTCATTACGCTCAAAGACGTCAAAGCAAACGAGGAATTTAAAGCTCTTATCGAACGTCAGAGCTCATATCTGGAAGAACTCGGTTATACCGAACACGGTCTTCGCCATTCGGGTTACGTTTCGGTTGCAACGGCCAACATACTTAAAGAACTCGGCTATGACAGTCGCATGATCGAACTCGGCAGAATAACGGGCTGGATACACGACGTCGGCAACACGCTCAATCGCAAGTACCACGGGCTTACGGGTGGCGTTTTAGCGTATAACGTACTCGTTAGAATGGGCATGGATCCCAAAGAAGCCATAATGATAAGCAACGCAATCGGCAACCATGAAGAAAACGTAGGCGTTGCGTCCACTCCTCTTGCCGCGGCTCTTCAACTTGCCGATAAATCGGACGCTCATCGTTCCCGCGTAAATAAGGGCGGTTACGACGAACACGATATTCACGATAGAGTAAACATGTCGATTAGAAAGAATTACCTCGTCGTGGATAAGGAGAAACAGATTATCCGCCTCGTGCTCATAATGAAAGCGACGAGCGCGCCTATGGAATATCTTCAGATATACCTTCCCAGAATGGTAATGTGTGAAAAAGCGGCGACCTTTCTCGGCTACACCTTCGAACTCGTTATCAACGGCGTGCTTATAAACCACCACCGTAGAGCTAGCGCGGTAAACATAAAACTTCGTTCTTCGGAAACGGAGGTTACTTCGGACACGGAAGACTGAAATAAAACACGCTAAGGGTGCGACTTGGCGTGTTTTTTGATAAAATCGTGCGATTTTATTCTTATCGCTATTTCTCTTTCATACTAATTTAACTAAGTTACGATAATATTAGCTTGCGAAATAAAATCAAGTATGATAAAATAACCGTATGAAGTTTGCGGAACTAAAAAAACGCGTGCTTGGAGGTGAAATCAAGCCGTTTTATCAGCTCACGGGTGACGACGAGTATCTCAAATCGTCTGCGCGGAAAATCCTCGCAGGCAGAATTTTTATGCCCGAACTGAACGTGGTAAGTTTGGAAAACCCCACGTCAAGTCAGCTCCGTGACGCTCTTTCCGCTATGCCCATGATGAGCGACAGAAGACTCGTTATAGTGGATAATATTTCCGAAGTGTCTGCCGTTCAGGATTTGGAATGGGGAAGTACGATATTGCTTTTGACGCACCAAGCTACCAAAAAGAAGACAAAGCCCACGAAAGCTTCAAAGTCGCAAACTAACGAGGATGCAGTCGGTGCGTTTCTTGTAAGAGCCGAAGAGGTAGACTGCTCGCCCATGGACGAGTCGATTATCTTTAATTGGCTGGCTGTGGAAGCAAAGAAGAACGAAGTTACTATCGACGTGGAGTCTGCGCGCCTTCTCTGTGAATATTGTCGCAATTATATGTCAAGAATATCGACGGAGTTTGCTAAACTTGCTTCTTACCGCATGGGCGGAGTGATAACGGTAGAGGACGTGAAGAAATTAGTAACGCCGGATACCGAATACGCCGTATGGCAACTGTCGGGAGCGATAGCGTCGGGTAACGGCAAAAAAGCTATGGAGATTTACGGCGGTATGAACGAGGATGCAAAAAAGCCCGAAGTCCTCTTAGCAAACCTTCAAAGTCACTTTCGCAAGCTGTTTTATTCTCTCACCGAAGCTGAAGAAAAATTGACCAAAAACCTTATGCGCTCAAACGCCTTGTTTGCCGTTAAACGTGAAGCCAAGCGTTTCGGCGCGTCGCGTCTGGCAGGTATTCTCCGTAGCCTCGGACAGACGGACGAAGACGTTAAGTCGAGCGTACTGCCCAGAGAAGTGGCAAGTGAAACGATGATTTCACGCATATTATCCGAAGTTTAGTTTTATGGAATATTTGAGTTTAAAAAAAGAAAATCCGCGTGGAATTGCCAAAATTCTGCTCATGAAAAAATTGCCGAACACGCTCTTATACGCGCTGTTCTATTTGTTTTTGTGTTTCGGCAATTGGTTTTCAATGCGTAGAACGGTAAGCTATATAGTCTACGCCTTTAATACTAATAACACCGTTAAACTTATACTCGGCAATGAAGTTTTCGCCTTTTTGTCGGCAGGACTCGTCCCGCTTTTGCTTTATATACTTGCGCGTTTGCTTGCATTTAGCGTTTTTCGCTTTATGCCTCGAAAGGACGTTGCCGATATGGAATACGCTCTCCGCTTCTTTTACGGACTCGGCTATCTGGTATACGGCGCGTTTTCCATGATTTATTACGCCGTTCCCGTACTTTCGGTATACGGCGAAACTATAATCCGCTTCCTTATAGTAGGCGGAGCGGTTGCGCTTTACACCTTGTTTGAAGCGAAGTACCGTATGCCCAAAAGGTTCGTACCTCGTTCGGTATACGCCTTTATCGGCACGTACTGTATAATAAACGGACTGAGCGCACTTATATTGCTATTCAGTTATATCGTGGGGTGAGGGTATGAAAAAAATAGCTTTGATTTTAATTTGCGTCTTAACCCTTGCATTTTCGGTAGTAGTTTTCGGCGGTTGCGGAGGAGCGCCTGCCGAGCCTAAGACCGACACGTTCTCGTCCGGCGACATGAAGTCGCTTCTTTCTGAGTTTTTGACGGCTAACCCCGACCGTACCTGTCTTCCGAACGCTATTGAAGCGGACGGGGAAGAGAAAACTGCGGAGTGGTTAAAGGCAAAACTTGCCGAGTCGCTTGGCGAAGACAACGTTTCTTTGCAAGCGATAACCGACAAAAAAACGGAATACAACGACGTTTTCCGTTCGCAGAACGTCATAGGTAGGTTACGTGGCGGTAGGACGCAGAAAGGCAATAAAATAATAATCGGAGCAAGCTACGATAACGTTTATTCGACTGCGGAAATTGCCCAGTACGAAGGCTACGCATACTTTGAAGGGACTAGCGCCGAGGGCGCAATCGACGCTACGGGCGTGGTGACCGTGCTTGCGCTTGCCGAGTATTTCTCGCGTGATAACGTAAAGTCCAAATTGACGGTGGACGTAGAATTTGTTTTTTACGGCATGGGCGAAATGGGTTATAGAGGTTCACATCATTATCTTCAGAGCCTCGGAACGACAGGCAGGGATAAAATACTACTTGCCGTCAACGTGGACGGCTTAGGTGGCGACGCTCCGTTGGTTTATTTTGATGAAACGCCGACTATTCACGGCGAGTTTATTATGGAAACGGCAAAAGAGGAAGGTTTCGGTAATTATCTGACTCAGCCGTCAGCGTTCGAAGCGGACTACGGCGCAAACTTCGTGGAGGGCGTGTCGTATACGCCTACGCAAATTTTGTCCGACGCAGGTCAATACTATGGCGATTATAATCTCTGCGCCTTTACGTCGGGCGCAAAAGGTTCGTTCTTCCTCGGTAGTAGGGAAAGCGCGGTGGATGGCAATATCCGTTCCACTCCGCTCGATACGCTCAAAAATCTCCAATCCCGAAATCCGGGTTACGCGCTTCAAATGGCGGTAGTTGCCCAAACGGTAGCCTCAAGCGTTATGCGTGACGGCTTCGTGGAGGCAATGGAGCAGAGTAAAGAAAACGTGGGTGCATTCTCGTGGCTGTTAAATTCTCTTATTCCGAGTATCGTCGTAGCGGTAATCTGTATCGGCGCTATCGTGCCCATTATTATTATCGTGCGCAAGAAAGAACGAAAGTACGCCGAAGCGGACGCGCAGAATAAACCCAACGTAAAAGTCGCCGTTTTTGGTATGGACTACGAACAGCCGAAAGAAAACGAACTGTACGTTGATATAAGAAGCGAAAGCCCGTTTGACAATCAGCCTTCCGAAGATCCTTTCGCGGACTTCGACAAGCATGACGAGGAAAGTTAAAAGTATGTATTAAGATAAAAACGGAATGTGCAACACATTCTGTTTTTACTTTTACCCTTGCGTTTCCTTGCGGTTATTTTATTTTTGTGCTAAAATACCGTATAGAGAAAAATCGTAAAGGGAGAAAAAATGGAAAGAGAAAGACTTGGTAGCCGATTGGGCTTTATATTGCTCAGTGCAGGTTGCGCAATCGGTATCGGCAACGTGTGGAAATTCCCATATATGGTAGGGCAGTACGGCGGAGGAATCTTCGTTCTTATTTATCTTATTTTCCTTATCATTATGGGCGTACCCGTTATGACTATGGAGTTTGCGCTCGGTAGAGCAAGCCGTAAAAGTCCGGCAAGACTTTATCAGGCGCTTCAGAAGAAAGGTCAAAAGTGGCATATTCACGGCTACGCAGCGCTTGGCGGTAACGTACTTTTAATGATGTTCTATACCGTAGTTTCGGGCTGGTTACTGCAATACTTTACTAAAATGGTAAGCGGTGGATTTAACGGTTTAGACGCGAGCGGAGTAAACGCTGTTTTTGCTGAAATGCAGAGCAATCCTGGCATGCAAATTCTTTTCACTAGTATCATTATAGTGGTAGGCTTTTTGGTATGCGCTTTCGGCGTAAAGAAAAGTTTGGAAAAAATAACCAAAGTAATGATGCTTGTGCTTCTGCTCATTATGGTAGTGCTTGCCGTGCAGGGCTTCTTCCTTGCGGGCGCAGGCGAAGGACTTGCTTTCTATCTCATTCCAAATTTCGAAAGAATGAACGAGATAGGAATATTCAACGTAATCACGGGCGCAATGAGTCAGGCTTTCTTCACGCTCAGCCTCGGCATAGGCTCGATGGCGATTTTCGGAAGCTATCTAGATAAAGACCGCGCGCTGTTCGGTGAATCTATTACTATAGCTTCGCTTGATACTTTCGTAGCGTTCGTCTCCGGTCTTATTATTTTCCCTGCGTGCTTTACGTACAATAACGGTGAAGTAGGTTCCGGTCCTCCTCTTATCTTCCAGACTTTCCCCAACGTGTTTAACAACATGGCAGGCGGTCAAGTATGGGGAAGTTTCTTCTTCCTGTTCCTTACCTTTGCCGCATTGTCAACCGTATTTGCGGTATTTGAAAACATTATAGCCTGCGTGCAGGATTTAACGAATTGGTCGAGAGTTAGAACGTGCATAGTATGCGGAATAGCAATGTTTGCGCTATCCCTGCCATGCATATTCGGTTATAATATTTGGTCGGGCTTCCAGCCTTTCGGCGCAGGAACGGCAGTGCTTGACCTTGAAGATTTTATAGTTTCAAACATCATACTTCCCATAGGAGCGTTTACTTTCGTTATGTTCTGCGTAAGCAAGTTCGGCTGGGGTTGGGATAACTTCATAGAAGAAGCCAACACCGGCAAGGGTATAAAGATCAAAAAGTGGATGAAAGTATATATGAAGTACGTTCTTCCCGTGATTATGTTCGCGTTCATAATCATAAGTATCGTGACGTTTTTCCTGTGACCTTGAGTTTGTGATAAAAATATTACGTTAAAATTATTGAAAAATATAAAATAAAAGTATATAATATAAGATATGGCTGATAATAAACTCCCCAATGCGGAAAAAAAGAATAAAACGGATAACGCTTTCGTAAAAGTAGTGAAGGCGATTTTCGTGCGTGATATCGTAGTCAAACTCATTTGTCTAGGCGCGAGTGTCGCGCTTTGGCTTCTTGCCGTCGGTCTTGGCGTATCCAACGTCGAACACCCCGAACTCGGCTTCTTTGAAGGCTTCGGCGCAAATATTGCTTACGAGTTTAGTTCACCCGGTAGAATTATTATCAGCATTATCGACGTGCTTGCGATTTTCTTAATCGCATACGTTGCCGTCACGTATCTTCGTAAAAATAACTCCACTCCTCTCATTAAGTTGCTTGCAATCGGATCCGTTATTTGTCTGGTGCTTACCAGCTCACTCGTTTCGTTCCCCATGCTCGGCAACGTATTTGGAGGCGGACTTATGCTCATCGTTATCATAGCGGTAATTCTTTTCCCGCACGAGCTTCGCAGATTTATTATAAGGCTTGCAAGCAGAACGGAGGGTAGCGCAAGCA
The DNA here is from genome assembly GCA_017452405.1 of Clostridia bacterium. Lineage (GTDB taxonomy): Bacteria > Bacillota > Clostridia > Christensenellales > Pumilibacteraceae > Protoclostridium. Next base: position 19,612 of record JAFTMM010000038.1, read on the forward strand.
CGAGCTACGACTGTACGGAGGAAGAACTTCGCGAGGCGGTAGGCGATATCGTTAAAGCCGTACTCAATATGTCCAAGGACAATACGGGCGCGCTCATTATTCTCACTAATCAGAGCGTACCTGCGCATATACTCGAAAGCGGTACGGAGCTGGGCGCAAAACTCAGTCAGTCGCTTATTGAATGTCTTTTCAACACCAACGCTGACCTTCACGACGGAGCGGTATTTATTCGCGGTAACCGCGTGCTTTCGGCAGGTTGCTTCCTGCCCCTCTCGCAGAACCAGTCGCTTCCCAAAGAGCTCGGTACTCGTCACCGCGCAGCTCTCGGCGTTACCGAGCAGTACGACGTGACGACTATTGTTGTCAGTGAAGAAACGGGCGTTATTTCGGTAGCGCGCGGAGGTAAACTCGACAGATATTACGACGCGGTAATGCTTACCGACGTAATCGAAGACGTATACGGACTTAAAGCCGTTGGCAGAAAGGGCAGAAAGAAAAGGAATAAAGTATGAGCGTATTAAAGAGCGGAGATTTTCTTCTCCCTAAGGATGGATTTGATAAATGGGCGGTAGTTGCTTGCGACCAATACACGTCCTCTCCCGAATATTGGGAAAACGTAAAGGCTAAGGTAGGCGACGCGCCCAGCGCGCTCAACCTCATTTGCCCCGAGGTTTATCTTTCGTCTATTGACGAGCGCAAAGAGGGCATTAAACAGGCAAGCGAAGCATACGTTAAAATTCTTAGCGCCGTTTGCGGAATGATTTTCGTTAGAAGAACGATAGAAGCAGGCGAGCGTGACGGACTTGTATGTCTCGTTGACCTTGAAGCGTATAGTTATGAAAGACGCGACACGCTTGTTCGCGCAACCGAAGGCACGGTTATCGAGCGTATACCTCCGCGTCTTAAAGTCCGCAAAAGTTCCCGACTTGACCTTTCTCACGTTATCTGCCTTATCGACGACGAGAAAAAGAGTGTAGTGGAAAAAGCAGAGAAGGGCGAGAAGCTTTACGACGTTGATCTCGGCAAAGGCGGACGTCTTGAAGGCTGGCTCGTAGCCAATACGGCGGAAATCGAAAAGGCGCTTGACGCAATGGAAGCGGAAGCGGTGGCAAATAACCGTCCTTTCGTCCTCGTAGGCGACGGAAATCATTCCCTTGCCTCTGCAAAAGCGTTATACGAGGAACTTAAAAACGCAGGTGACGAGAGAGCGGAACGCGCGCGTTACGCTATCGTTGAAGTGGAAAACCTGCGCTCTAACGCTATCGTATTCGAACCCATACACCGCGCGTTATTCAACGCAAACGGCTTTGCGGAATATCTTGAAAATAAAGCAAAGGAAAAAGGCGCAAGCGTGGAGCAAACTTCGAGCGGACTCGTAGTTAAAGCATACAGCGAAATTGAAGTCTACCGCATTACGCAAAGCATAATCGACGAATACCTTGCCTCTAATAAGGGAGCAAGCGTAGACTATATTCACGGCGAGGACGAACTTCTTCGTCTTAAAGCAAACGGCGCTATTACCGTTAAAATGCCCTCTATTTCTAAAGCCGAATTTTTCGACTACGTCGCAAAAAACGGTAATCTGCCAAGAAAGACTTTCTCCATGGGTGAAGCATACGAAAAGCGCTACTATATGGAAGCGCGCGATATCGGCAGATCTTAATGATGAATTAAATTTTTTCACAAGGAAACGTATATGATAGTAAAAGCTCTGAAATTCGGCGGTACGTCAATGGCGAACGCCCAAAGCATTGCTCAAGTCAGGGACGTCGTTCTATCGGACGAAACGGCGAGATACGTCGTCGTTTCTGCTCCCGGTAAGCGTCAGCCCTCCGACACCAAAGTCACCGACCTTCTTATTCAGCTCCACGGCGAGCAGACTGAAAAGGGCAAGCGTGAAGTAATGGACGTAATCGAGGCGCGTTTTGACGATATCGTCAAAGGTCTTGATCTTGACCTTGACCTCAGCTACGACTTCAAAGAAATCTACTCCAAAGTAATCGGTGGCGCATCCTACGATTACGTAGTGAGCAGAGGCGAATATCTCTCTGCTAAGGTGCTTGCAAAGCTCATAGGTTACGAGTTTGTAGACGCAAGCGAAATTATCCGCTTTAAGGGCGGAGTTCTCGACTCCGAAGGCACGCAACAGCTTGCTTTTTCCGTGCTTGCAAAAGCCAAGAAAGCGGTAGTACCCGGCTTCTACGGTTTGGATGAGAAGGGCGAAATCAAGGCTTTCTCACGCGGTGGCTCGGACGTATCGGGCGCAATCGTTGCGCGTGCGGTACACGCTTCCGTTTATGAGAACTGGACGGACGTAGACGGCTTCATGGTTTGCGATCCCAGAATAGTGAAGAGTCCTGAAGTTATCGAAATGGTAACCTACCGCGAACTGCGCGAGTTGTCGTACATGGGCGCTAGCGTACTTCACCCCGAAGCAGTGTTCCCCGTGAACGTAGCAGGTATTCCCATCAATATTCGTAACACCTTCCGCCCCGAAGCCAAGGGCACGATGATCGTTAAATACGAGGACATACTTCGCGGTAAGTTCGCGCGTAAAAGCAACGTAATTACGGGTATTGCAGGAAAAAAGAACTTCGTCGGCATCTTCCTTGAAAAGCAGATGATGAATAACGAAATCGGTATCTGTAAGAGCTTACTCGACGTGCTTTACGAAAACAATATTTCGCTTGAGCATATGCCGACGGGTATTGATACAGTAACGCTCGTAGTTGATCCTACTGACGATAAGGTGCTTGCCGAAGCAATTGCAGGAATTAAGGAGCGTTGCAAACCCACTACTCTTGAAGTGCATAAAGGGCTTGCGCTTATTGCAGTCGTTGGACACGGTATGAATAAAATGAAAGGTACAGCATACCGCGTTTGTAAGGCGCTCACCGATGCGGATATAAATATTCGCATGATTGATCAGGGATCTAGCGAAATGAACATTATCGTAGCCGTTGAAGACGAGGACTACGAGAAAGCAATTTCCGCATTATACCACGAATTCGTAAAATAATAAACATAAGAAATGCGACTCACCACTCTATGGAAAGGAGTGGTGAGTTTTTACATAAAAAGTATAATATAGACTTTAACCGCGCAACCTAAAAGCGTGGAAAGAGTAGACGAATTATTAAGTAAAATCGAAACGCCGACGCTTTACGCCGTCAGCGCGTTTTCCTCATGCGGAACGGAGGGAAAGGTTATAGCCTCTGTTGACATAACCGATGCAATGGCTCTCCGTGATCTAATCCGCGCTATAAACACGGCAGACAAGAATAAATTAACGTATGACGTACTTGAAAACGAAGTTCTCGTCAGTCTAGAACACAAGCACGTAACTGACTTTAGCGAGCAAATGACCGGCTTGCTTTCGGGTGACGCGCTCGTATTTCTCGACAAACAAAAGGGGTGCATGCTCGTCAACGTGCGCAAGTACGAAACGCGCGCCGTAGCCGAACCTCCCACGTCAGGCGTAATCAAAGGGCCGAGAGAGGGCTTTATAGAAAACATAAAGACCAATCTTTCGCTTATAGAACGCAAGCTCCGCACCGAAAAGCTCAGCATTGAACGCCTTAAAATAGGAAAGCAGACGGGAACGGACGTAGCGATAGTAAGCATTACGGGCATAACCGACTCCAAAGTTATTGAGGAAGTTAAGCAAAAGCTGGAAAGTATTGATATTGACGGCGTACTCGACGCGCATTACGTGCAGACCTTTCTTGAACCTCGACCTTATTCTATTTTTAATCAAATCGGCAGTTGTGAAAAACCGGACGTAGCGGCGGCAAAACTACTCGAAGGTAGGGTGGCGGTTTTGGTAGACGGCTCTCCTATCGTACTCACGTTGCCGTTTATTTGTTTAGAGGACGTTCAGTCACCCGAAGACTACTACGAACGCTCCACCTTCGCTTCGCTTCTCCGCGTAACCCGAATAGTATCTTTATTTCTCGGAATATTCCTGCCCGGCTTTTACGTGGCGCTTGAAGTTTATCATTTTTCGGCAATGCCTCTTCAGCTTCTGCTAACCGTAATGAACGCTACTAAAGGCGTACCGTTTCCACCGCTTGCCGAAATACTTTTCGTAATGCTTCTGTTTGAAATCATAAGAGAAGCGGGAATACGTATGCCACAGGCAATGGGGCTGGCAATGAGCGTGGTAGGCGCGCTCGTTCTCGGCGATACTGCGGTAAAGGCAGGCTTCATAGGCTCTCCTGCGGTAATGATCGTGGCGCTGTCGGCAATAGCGACTTATACCGTTCCCAACGCGGCAGGCAGTTCGGCGCTTCTTCGAGTGCTATTTACTGTAATCGGCGGACTGCTCGGTATATACGGACTTCTTATTTGCGGAATGTTCCTCGTGCTGTATCTTGCAGGCATAAACAGCTACGAAACGCCGTACCTTGCGCCTTACGCGCCCGATATTTCCCGAGACAAACAGGACGGACTGCTGAAAACCCCGATAGTGGACGTAGTCAGACGGCCCAAAAGCGTGCCTAACGTAAACGGCACGCGCCAAAAACGCTGAAGGAGGGCGCATGGATAAAGTAAATTTACGCCAATTTTTGTGTATAACGTTCCTCGTAGCAATCGCTATGAAGATGTTCCTGCTTCCCGTGCTAATGATGCGCGCAAGTGGTCGCGACAGTTTTCTCGCTATGATTTTCGCGCTTTCAGCCGACTTACTGCTTATGCTCGTGGTTATTATAGCTCTGCAACTTTCGGGCGAGAAAAACGTGTTTGAGCTACTCAAAAACGCTTTTGGATCGATAGTTTCCCGAATATTACTTCTTTTAGTCAGCGCTTTTTATACTTTCAAATTGTTCGTGGTGCTGGCTGACGTAAGAATGTTTTTCTCGACGTCGGTATACTCGTCAACAATGAGCCCCATTCATCTTTTGCCTTTTATTGCTCTACTTGTATATTTTGCTTTCAAACCTTTTTCGGCAAGCGGACGGTTAACGGAAATTATAACGCCTCTCGTGGTGGTCAGTATGCTACTATTGTGCTTTATGACTCTGCCCGAGGTGGACTTTACCAATATCCTACCCATAGCGGGCGAGGGTTTAGATAAAGCGGTGAACGGGACTTATCCGTTTGCGCTGTGGTTCGGTGACTTCACCGTACTCCTTGCGCTGTGTGGAAAGGTAAAAGGGGGTGGCGGAAAGCTGTATTTCGGACTGATCTCCGCATTTGTGGGCTTTGCGTTTATGCTCTTGTTTTCGACTACGCTGTTTTCGGCGTACGGAGATATGACCGAAGTTTTGACCTACGGACACAACATAAGCAATATGACTCAATACGGAGCAGGTAGCTATAAGTTTGGACGCATAGACCTCATAATTTACACGCTGTGGCTGTCCGCCGTCGTGCTGTCGGCAGGAATCATGACGTTGTTCATCTGCCGATCAACCGAGTATACGCTGAGCAGTAAGATCGGTAAATGGGTTACGCTCGGAGTAGGCGTTCTTCTGTTTATAATGAGTATAATATTCAGCGAAATGAACAGAGTAACGGAATTTATGACTACCGTGATGTGGCTACCTGCCGTAATAACGCAATACTGCTTCCCGATTATCTGCCTCATTGCAGGAATAATCAATAAATTCAAAGAGAGGAGGAAGTGCTATGATAAAGCTGAACAGAAAGCGTAAAAACAGCCTACTCGTACTCTTTTTCTCCGTTATGTTTATTCTAATTTCGCTTACGCCTCTCGTTCCATCGGCTGAAGTGGAAACAAGGCTAATGGTCAACGCAATAGGCATAGACGTAGGCGAGGACGGAATGACCGTGACGGCGGAAACTATTAACGGCGAAGAAAACGAAGTGGTATACGGCAAAGGTGATATGCTTGTTGACACCTTGCAAGACCTTAACGAAAGATACGGACGGCGTATAGAACTCGGTCATTGCGGACTTATAGCACTCGGCTCAAACGTTACGCGCGAGGACGCTATCTGTATATTTATGAACGTACTGTCCGACGGATTGATAAACACGGGTTGTTCGGTTGTCAGCGCTTCTGGTTCGGCACGTGAATTTATAAGCAAAGCCGCTCTTCTTACCAAGTCTACGGGTGACGGCGTAAGCGGTTTTATATCGTTCACCGACAGTCAGGCGTCAATGACCGTACCGTCTATTCTGGAAGCTATGCAGGCTCTTAAATCCAAATCGGGCGTGGCGGTAATCCCCATTCTCGGCTTTAAGGAAAAGGAAGAGGAGTCCGGTCAGAGCGGAAGCCAAGGCTCAACGACGGAGCAGGGCGCGTCGCAGAATAATCAAAGCAAGACTAAGGAAACGGAGATAGTGCCTCCCAAAACAGCAAAGATGTTAAGTCGAGAGACGTACGTGCTTGACGAGGAAATGAGCAAAGGACTGATTTGGCTACTTCCACGAAGCAAAGACGGTATGGCGGAGGCGGAAATGGAGCTTAATAATCAAACGTACGTACTTCGTTCGGTAATTGAATCCAAAACTACCGACGTTTCCGCTAAGTTTGAGGACGTTCCCGTCATAACGGTAGGGGTGGAAACTAAGCTGAAATTAGCGCAACGCTACGCCGTACTCTCCGAGGTGGAAAAGGGGCTAAGCCTGAACGAGCTTCACGATATGATGGCAGAAGCGTATGAAAACTCGATAAGAGAAGAAGTATCACGGCTGGCAGAGCTTTCAAAAACGGACGACTTCCTCGGCTTTAAAACAAGACTGTATCGCGCCGATCCCAAGCGGTTTAACTCGTGGGACGGCGACCTGTCAAACGCGCGTATTGAGTACGATATAAAAGCTACCGTACTTTGATTTCGACGGAAAACGACGGAGAATAAGCATCTTCGGCAATTTTAGCGCTTATAAAAAAGTTATAATGATAAGCGATGAATAGAAGTGTGATAAAAACCGTCATAGTCCACATGCTTACGCTGGCTTTCATGATAACGGCTTGTAGCGCAACAGCTTTCGGCGTTTCGCCCTTCGGGTTTTCGGCTCATCTTGCCGTACTCTATTCGGGCGGATTGCCTCTGGCATCGCTTTACTTTTTAGTAGCGTCAATGCTTGCAAGTCCCACGCTTACGGCGTTTTGCGTTTCCGCTTCGCTAAGCGTAGTAGGCGTAATAGCCAACCTAATCATAACTTTTGCGCCTATAATGCGCAAGAAAACGTGGCGCATGATAGCCCACTCCGCCCTCCAAACGACGGGCTACGGAGTATTTCTATACCTTTTCGGCGCGCCGAGGATAATTGCTATCGTCAGCGCGCTTCTCGGTATTCTTCTCGGTATTTTAATGTCATTTGCTACGCCTGCGCTTGCTTCGGGCGTTACGAGGATAGATACGCTGGGGAAAGCAGGACTCAGCGCCGTTTGCGTGGTGTTCTTTATGGGGATCGAAGGGATTAAAATAGTTGACTATCCCGTTGCAAGACTAATTTTCGCGCTGTTCACGCTTGCGGTAATTTCGTGCAGGGGTAACGCTTTCGTCCTCGGCGCGCTGGCGTCTTTTGGATCTGCCGTAGCCTCGGGCAGTACGGTAATTATGGCTTGCGGGGTAATGTCGGCGTTCGGTGCGATGGCGTTTGGCAAGGGCGCGCGAATTTTGCCTGCGCTTGCCATGCCACTTGCGTATTTTGCCGTAGCGTGTTTATTCTCATACTCGTTAGACGTCGTAGGGTGGGAAATGCTTGCTATGGGGTGCGGTTGTGTAGCTTACGTCTTGCTTCCTAAAAAGGTTATTAAGGGCGTAGCGGATTATTTCCGTCCCATAGATGCGCTGACTTTGGAAATCTCTGCTTCGGGAATGGGGCGTAAACTGCCCGAACGGCTAATTCGCGCGTCCGAGGCTTTGGGCGAGATGAGCGAGCTTCTCGGCGCAGATGCGCGCGCGGACGGCGGTGTGGGTATGCGCGTAGCCGAAGCCCTTCAAGACGTTTGCTTGACGTGTGAAAAATGCGACACGTGCGCGGTTTGCGCGGATATGACTGCGCTTGCCGAGGACTTCGTGCTCGGTGGCGCAAGGCTGAAAAATAACGTGATTTCCATGCCTTGCTCGTGTGGCGGACGTTTATTACGCGTGGCGGGCGAGATAAAGGAAAGCTTAGCAGGTAAATTGAGCGAGAGTGAAAGCGAAAGAAGGAGCGCGTCAAGCTACGCCAAACGCCTGGCATCGCTAAAAAAACTTATAGGAAAAATTTCTGCAGGGGTGGTAGAGGATTATCGCTACGACGGTGAACTTTCCGAAAGAGTTCGAAGTAATTTACCTGATGCCGGACTGCCGTGCGGTGGCGCTCTCGTTACTGCCAAACTGTGCGGAGTGGTGCTTGTTCCAACGGACACGTCGCCCGAAACGCTGGAAAAATCTATGCGCAAAATCATAGGTAATATAAGGGTGGATAGAACGGACGAAGTTACGCCGAGCTGGACGGCAATGTCTTTTTCGCGCGCGAGCGCTCTTGACGTAGTGTACGCCGTAGCCCAATCACCCAAGCCGGGCAATAAGGCAAGCGGTGACTCTTACTCCGCAACGCTGTGCGATAACCGCGCCCTGCTTTCGCTGTGTGACGGTAGCGGTACGGGCAAGAGCGCTTCAAGGTTGTCGCAAGCTACGCTATCGCTGATAGAAAGCCACTACAAAGCGGGGTTTGACGCGTCGGACGGAATAGCGTCTGTAAATTCTTTCCTATCATCACGCGCCTCCGAGGAGTTTTCCGCGCTTGACGTAGTGTCAATCAACCTTGAAAACGGTGAGGCGGATATTCTTAAAGCAGGTACGCCCTCGACGTACGTAATCCACGGCGACAGCCTGACCAAAATCGACGGCTCAGCGCTTCCCGTCGGAGCGTTGGAAAAAGCCTCTTATGCCTTAGCTACCAAACGCCTTACGGCAGGCGACGTGGTGATTTTAACTTCCGATGGAGTGTCCGACGCTTTGCCCGACCTGCCCGAAATTATCTCCGCGCAGTCGAGAATTAACGTGCGTAGAATGGCGGACGGAATACTAGCTGAAGCCGAGCGCCGTTCCTCGCACGACGATATGTCGGTGCTGGTCGCAAGGTTAATCGTGAAAAATTAATTGCTTTTTTCCTACCGCAAGTGTATAATAGCGGTGGAGAAAACTATGGTTAAATTACTTATCGTCCGTCATGCAAAGACGGAATGGAACAAAACGGGTAGAATACAGGGCAGAAGCGACGTTCCCCTTGCCGAGGAAAGCAGAGAGCAGTCTGCTAAGTTATGGCAACAATTAGCGGATAAAGAAATTTCGGCGGTCTTTTCGTCGCCACTTTCACGCGCCGTGGATACTGCAAAACTTATTACTGACGGACGTTACGAAATCGTCACCGACGCAAGACTTATCGAGCGTGACTTCGGCGAGTACGAGGGCAAGACGTACGCCGAACTTAATCTTGCCGATCACGACAAGCTCTTTTTTGCGCTTGACGGAGTGAAAAACGTCGAGAAAAGCGAAAGTATTTTTAATCGCGTGCGTTCGTTTGTCGAGGACGTAAAAAAGACTTACGACGGCAAAACCGTACTCGTCGTAAGCCATGGGGTATGTATTTCGTTTTTGAAGTTTGCCTCAAACCATAAAGTATGGAATGAAAAGCTATACGATATGGGCTACGTAAAAAACCTTACGCTGACTGAAATAACGATCGGGGAGGATGAAGAATGATTTCCATCGTACTCGTAGAACCCGAAATACCCGCTAATACCGGTAATATATCCCGCACTTGCGCTTGTACGGGTATGCCCCTTTTCCTCGTCGGCAAGCTCGGCTTTGAAATCAGCGAATCGCGAGTTAAGCGCGCAGGACTCGACTATTGGGATAAAGTACAGATAACGCGCGCGGATACTTTGGAAGAGCTGTGGGAAAAATACGGCAAAGAGAAGTTCTTTTATTTCTCCACCAAAGCGGACAAGTTATATACCGAAGTAGACTATCCCGAAGACGCCTTTCTCGTGTTCGGCAAGGAAACTAAAGGACTGCCCGAAAGCGTGATTGAAGCTAACTTAGAGAGGGCGGTGCGTATTCCCATGCGCGAAGAACTGCGCTGTCTGAACTTATCCAACAGCGTGGCAATCGGCGCCTACGAAGCGCTTCGCCGTCACGATTTCTTCGATATACTACGCTGAGATCGTTGCTTCCTTTGCGAAAGGACAAAATGCGCAATACATATGCCTAGAATGAAGAAGACTGCGTAAAAAACGCGAACCTCGTCGGCAAGGAGTAAACACGTTACGAGCATTACGCCCGAACCTATCACCACTGCGCAAACGTCGGTGAGCGCGTTAAATAGCTTGCCTTTAACTTTCTTTTGGACTGAGAGTATAAAAGAATAGAGCAGACGCGTAGCGAAACCTTCTATGACGAGAATGAAAAAGAGTAATATTTCCAACCAAACCCCCGTCATCGGAACAACCTCCGAAGAAGGGGTTTTTTAACTCCCGAGTATTGCATAAGGCTAACTTCGCCCTCAAACGTCAGACAACCGTCTGCTTCGGAGTACGAAACGATTTTAAGTCCGTTGCCTTTAACGACCAGCGCTCCGTCGCTTGTAACCGTATTAATAATGGTAGGGGAAGCGTCCACTACTTTTTCCACGCCCGTAACGAGAGCGCGTTTTCTGCTCTCTAGCGTAATACTGTGTTTTGGCTTTATTTTGTTTTCTTTATTTTCCACGCTATATATTACGTAAATAGCGCGAATTTTATGCAAAAATACCTGCCTTTTAAATTTGCTTGACAATAAACGCGATTTCTAATATAATTTTACCATGACTGAAAAACAGAAAAAAATTACTATGATTTGTACGGTGACGGGTATGGTGCTTTTACTTATATCCGTTATTGCGCTGATTGTCAATATAATTTCACTTGTTTCTCTTGAATCAAAACGTGCAGAACTTGAGGCGCGTAGCGCGCAACTCCAAGAAGTCATTGACTCCAACTCTGAAGAAATTACATACCGTAATACCGAAGAATATATCGAAAGATACGCTCGTGACTACCTTAATATGAAATACGAAGACGAGGAGGTCTACGAGGCAGAGTGAGTTCAGCTGTTATAGACATCGGAAGCGGTAGCGTCAGACTCCTTCTGGGAGGCAAAAAAACGACGGTAATGACTAAGCTCGGCGAAGGCCTAAATGCAGAAGGCGTGTTGTCCGAAACGGCAATAATCCGTACGGTTTCCGCAATTAAGGATCTCGCTATGACCGCACGTCTTGCGGGCGCAGAAGTGCACGCCTTTGCTACTGAAGCGGTGAGAGTCGCATCTAACCGCGGAGAGTTTCTTTCCGCAGTCAGTGCCGAATGCGCTGTGGACGTGGAAATTATAAGCGGTTACGAAGAAGCCGAGGTTGCGCTTCTCGGCGCATGTCCCGACGGTGACGCAACCGTTATCGATATAGGAGGCGCAAGCGTGGAAATAGTGTGCGGAAGCCGTGGCAATATTTCTTACGTCAAGTCGTTGCCTCTCGGCATGGTGCGACTTACCGAACAGTCGGACGGCGCTCCCGATCTTATAAGGGCGTATTCCGTACGTGGTCTTAGTAATTACGGCAAAGTCGAAGTTCTCGGCAAGGCTATCGGAGTGGGCGGAACGTTCACCTCACTTTCCGCCATGGCGCAGGGCTTGGAAAAATACGATTCGGAAAAAGTTCAAGGATATTATCTTGACAAGGAAACGGTCGCAGGGATACGGGAAAAACTTATCGAAGCCGAAACTCCGGAAAAGATAATGGAAATTTATCCGTCCTTACCTCCGCTCCGCGCAGAACTGATCAAAGCCGGCGCAATCTTCGTGGGCGAACTATTTGACTATTTAGGCATAGACGGCGTAACGGTCAGCGAAGCCGACAATCTCGACGGATATTTAAGATATAAAGGATTAAACTGAAAAATCTCACTCCTAAGGGTGAGATTTTTGTTTACCAATCGAGTTTGGATAACTTTTTGGAATTATTTACTTTTACGTCGTCATACTTTGCGAAATACCGTTCTTTGAAGGATTCGGGCAGGTCGGATATGCCTTCGGATGCGATTAACTCGGCAAGTTCGTCGGGCGTAAAATCGGACAGCGAAATTTCACCGTCATAGCTGTCAAACAAGCGCATAATATCTCTTTCCGTCATAAGCGCGACCTCCTAAAACGCGCTTTCATTATACCATAAGTAAAACGATAGCGCAATTATTTGACTTAAATTTTCGATTATTATATAATATACTGCGTATGATTACCGTAATAGACTACGGCGCAGGCAACCTCCGCAGTGTGGTGAACGCGCTCAAAATTTTAGGTGAGGATCCCCTCGTCAGTTCGGACGCAGACGTTATTGCAAAGGCAGATAAGCTTATTCTGCCCGGCGTCGGCGCTTTCGGCGAGTGCATGAAAAAACTCACCGCAAGCGGTATTGCAGACGCGGTTAAGGAAACGGCGAAAAAAGGCGTACCGCTTCTCGGCATTTGTCTTGGACTTCAGCTCCTTTTCGATTACTCTACCGAGTTCGGTAAGCGTGAGGGCTTAGGACTGATTAGCGGAGGCGTGGAGAAACTCAGCGCAGGCGAGCTTAAGCTTCCGCACATAGCCTGGACAAGCGTGGAGGTCAATCCCGACAGTAGGCTTTTAAAAGGTACGGAAAACGGAGAGTTCTTCTATTTTGTGCATAGCTACCGCGCTAAGGCGACTAACGAGGCGGACGAAGCCGCAACGGCTGTATACGGCGAACGGTTCACCGCGGCGGTGGAAAAGGACAATATCTTCGCCACGCAATTCCACCCCGAAAAAAGTGGCA
>JAFTMM010000039.1 GCA_017452405.1 Clostridia bacterium
ACCTAACCCTTGCCGAACGCTCCGTCCGTAGCCGCCTGTACGATAGCGGGATCGGGTTGAAGTCCTTCGGGCGCGCAAATGCAAACGTGCATACCCACCTTAGCGCAACCGAGCATGAGCGAGTTAGCCATATTAAAGCCCTCGCCGAAGAAAGTGAGTTTAAGACCTTCGAGTGTGCCGAACTTTTCGTATACCGTGAGAATATCCGCAAGCACCTGACAGGGATGATAGTCGTCTGTAAGACCGTTAATAATGGGAATATTACCCCACTTGGCAAGCTCTTCGAGATCGCTTTGAAGGAACGTGCGGATCATAATGCCGTCAATATTCATTCTTTGAAGCACTCTGACGGTGTCACGGATAGGCTCTCCGCGACCGAGCTGAATGTCGTTTGTCGAGAGAAACAGGGGAACACCGCCGAGCTGACGAATTCCTTGCTCAAAAGAGATTCTCGTTCTCGTAGACGACTTAGCGAAAATCATGGCGAGCGTCTTGCCTTTAAGGTACTCGTGCGACTCTTTAGCGTACTGCTTTTTCTTTAAGTCAATCGCGCATTTAAGGATTTCCCACATCTCCTCGGTGGTATAATCCCTAAGCGTAAGCATATGTTTGTTGTTAATCTTGCCCGTAGGCTTATATTCGTTAAAAGTCATATTAATCTCCTCTTAAATATTTATGTTTGCGAGTATGGTTTCCAGCTTATCCGTCATATCGTCTATTTCCGCTCTCGTAATAACGTAGGGAGGCGCAAGACGGAGTGTATTTCGACCGCAAGTTCCGACGATAACTCCGAGGCTCATCATCTTGCCTACAATACTTGCTACGGGGATGCGTTCGTCAAACTGCACGCCTTTAAGGAGTCCTTTTCCGCGAATGTCGAGAACGAACTTATGTCTGGAAATTTTTTCGGCAAGCGAATCGGACAAATAATCTCCGAGCTCGGTAATCTTTTCAAGCAAATCGGTATTTAATAATTTGTCTACTACAACGTTAGCAGCCGCGCAAGCGAGCGGATTACCGCCGAAAGTCGTGCCGTGATCGCCGGGACCGAGCGCGTTAGCCGCTTCACCGCGCGCAAGACAGCAGGCGATAGGAACTCCACCGCCTAAACCCTTGGCGAGAGTGACGACGTCGGGTTTTATGCCGTAATGCTCAAACGCATAGAACTTACCCGTTCTACCCGAACCGGTCTGAACTTCGTCAAGAATAAGCAGAACGCCCTTTTGCTTTGCGTATGCATAAGCGCCTACGAGATAATCGTAAGTCGCAGGCATAAGACCGCCTTCGCCTTGTATACATTCAAGCATAATTGCGCCGACGTCCGGAGTCATAGCTTCTTTAAGAGCTTTAAGGTCGTTAAAAGGAACGTATTTGAAACCACCGGGCAGGGGAGCAAAGGGCGCGGAATATTTTTCCTGACCGGTTGCCGTAACCGTCGCAAGCGTTCTTCCGTGAAAAGATTGATGTGCCGTAATAATCGTGGTCTTGCCGTTTCCGCGTGCATGAGCCAATTTTCTTACGATCTTGATCGCGCACTCGTTAGCTTCCGCACCGCTGTTGCAGAAAAAAACGCGTTCGAAAGTATCGCCTGCAAGCTTATCCGTAAGCTGGGCTTGCGGGATATTATAATACAGGTTGGAAACGTGCATAACCTTGCTTGCTTGGTCGCTGATAGCCTTGACAAGATCGGGATGATTATAACCCAGACTATTTACTGCAATACCGCCGAAAAAGTCGGTGTATGCGTGGCCGTTGGTATCGTAAAGCGTACTGCCCTCACCACGCTCGAAACAAACGCTCGAACGGCGGAACAGCTTCATATATTTGTCTTTTTCGATTTCTTTTATCTGCTCTAAGTCCATTATTTGCCTTCTGTTTTAGTATTATCTGAAATTATTCGTGAATAAGAGTACCAATACCTTTGTGCGTAAAGAGCTCGACGAGTATGCAGTGGGGAATAGTACCGTTAATTATATGCACGTGTTTGATTCCTTTTTCCACCGCAGTTATGCAACCACGAACTTTGGGAATCATACCTCCCGAAATAACGCCGTCTTCAATCAATTTTTCGGCATCAGCAACGCTAACGTCGGGAATAAGAGTGTCCTCGTCACTTGCATCACGGCGTATGCCGTCAATGTCGGTGAGGAAAAGCAGTTTGTCTGCTCCAACCGACGCGCCGATTTCACAGGCAGCGGTGTCCGCATTGATATTGTAACTATCGCCGTTCTCGTCTACGCCAATAGTTGCGATAACGGGTATGTAATCTTCACGGCAAAGTGTTTTGAGCATTTCACCGTCTACCGAAACTATTTCGCCAACGTAACCGTAATCCACGCCGTTAACGGGCGCTTTCTTTCGTACCTTGATAAGTTCGTTGTCCTTACCACTGAGTCCGACGGCTTTAACGCCCATGCTTCCGAGCTTACTCGTGACGTTCTTATTGACCTTACCGCACAAAATCATCTGCACGATTTCCATAGTCTCGGCGTCGGTAACGCGCAGTCCGTTAATGAACTCGCTCTTAACCCCGACGCGCGCAAGCATAGCGTTGATCTCAGGGCCACCACCGTGAACGACGATAGGGTAGACGCCAACCATTTTAAGCACCGCAACGTCTTGGAGTATCGTCTTAATAATTTCGGGATCGTTCATAGCGTTTCCGCCGTATTTGACCACTACGAATTTGCCGTAGAACGCGCGTATATAAGGCAACGCCTCTACGAGTATATTTGCTTTATTTATTATATCATCATAATTAGTATTCATAAAATATCCTTAATGCAAGCGTAGGTTGTGAGTTTTTGATTTGCGGAACAAATCAGAGCCTTATAAGTGGAATCCCACGAGTGGCAAGCCCATAGTTTCAGGTAGACCGAACATGACGTTCATATTCTGAATTGCCTGACCACTTGCTCCCTTGATAAGATTATCTATGCACGAAACGACGATGAGTCGTCCAGTCTTTTCTTCATACTTCGCGCCGATATAACAGCAGTTACTTCCTGCCACCGTCTTAATTTCGGGGAGAGAAGAACCGAGATAGTGTACGAAAGGCTCGTTGTTATAAACCTCATACGCTTTATCTACGTCCTCCGGCTTGCCGGTAAGATCGCAATAAACGGTAGCGAGTATTCCGCGCTTAACGGGCAACAGGTGAGGAGTAAACGTCACCGTAGCGCCACTCTTTTCTTCTATTTCCGAAGTGTGTCTGTGAGTGGTCACGCCGTACGCCTTAAAACTTCCCGAAACCTCGTTTGCGTTATACGCCACGTCCGCTTTTCTTCCCGCACCGCTTACACCGCTCTTAGCGTCTACTATTACGGTCTTGGGATTGATGAGCCCTGCATTCACGAGGGGCTTGATAGCAAGCACCGACGCAGTAACGTAACAACCGGGGTTTCCTATAAGTCTTGCGCCGACAATCTTTGCGCGATTAAATTCGGGCAAGCCGTACACCGCTTCCTCCGCAAGGTCGGGGCGGGGATGAGTAAGCTTATAAGTCTTTTCATAAAGCGGAAGATCGTCATATCGGAAGTCAGCCGAAAGGTCAATAACCTTTGTTCCGAGATCGATAAGCTTACCGCATATGTCTGCGCTCTGTCCGTGAGGCAGGCAAGCAAACACTACGTCGCACTTCGCAACTTCTTCCAGATTAACGTCCGAATAAACCATATCACCGTACGCGCCTTTAAGCGTCGGGTAGGTGTCTGCAATCTTCTGACCGGCAAGCGAACGCGACGAAGCGGTAATTACTTTGGCTTCGGGATGCGAAGCAAGTAATCTCATTAGCTCGAAACCGGTATATCCGTTCGCGCCCACTATTCCAACTGTTATCATATAAACTTCCTTAAAATTAATATTTTTGTATATTATACATCTTTTTGAATAAATATGCAAGTATTTCCACACAAACATTCGCATAAATTTTTTACGCCGTATATATTATAACTCATAAAAATACTTTCGTCAATAGCTTTGACATTTTTTCTTGGAATGAGTATACTATAAATTAAAGAAAATACAGAAAAATCGTATGGCAGATATAAGATTGGAAAAAATCTATAAGAAATACGACCTTGATACTTTGGGTGTTGAGGATATTTCGCTTGAAATGAAAGACGGATCGCTGACTACCTTCGTTGGCATGGCAGGTAGCGGAAAGTCTACGGTCTTTCATCTTATCGGCGGTATCGTTGACGTAACTTCGGGCGAGGTGTATTTTGACGGAGTACCCGTGACTAACCTGCCACCCAAAAAACGCGACGTATGTTTAATGCGCGCAGGCTATAACGCAGTTAGCGGAAGCGTATACGACAACGTAAGCTACGGGCTTCGACTTCGCGGATTACCACGCGCTGAGGTCTACCGCAGGACTGCAGAAGCGATTAAGCTGGTCGGCTTAAATGGCAAAGAAAAGGTAAAGATGAAAAAGCTTACCGAGCTTGAGCGCCGTCTTACTTCGCTTGCAAGAGGCGTGGCGCGCAAACCCGCTGTATTTTTGATTGACGAGCCGTACTTCAACGTTTCTGACGAAGACAGACTTGAAATAGCAAAAGCAATCAAGCGCGTGCATGACAATGGATTGACTATAATAATTGCGGATAGCTTCGGACATAACGCCTTCCTTTGCGGTGGACGGGTGGTAGTATTCCGTGACGGCAGAGTAATACAAACGGGTGACGAAAAGTCGCTAAATGCACAGCCGTTAAACATGTTCGTAGCGTCCTATCTCGGCGAAAACCCCATGAGTTTTATAGAACGCGAAGAAGATATAATCGGATTTCGCTCAAATGATTGTAGCGTCGGCGAGGGCGAATACGAGGGTAAAGTCGAGAGCGAGGAAAACGGCGTTCTCACCGTGAGGATAAAAGACGGTGAACCGCCCGTTCGAGTGAGCGGAAAAGGCAATATAGGTGATAAAATCCGCTTTGAAATTCACACTTTTGTGCGTTTTTGCAAAGAAGACGGCAGACTTTTAAAATAATTGTAAAAATTTTCCAAAACCCCCTTGAAAATACTGCACAAGTATGTTATAATCAATAAAAGAACGCAAGGAGTTAAAGATGACAGACAGCGAATATCAATATTACTTCCATTCGGGCACGCTTCAGACGGCATACGAATATCTCGGATGTCATTATGACCGCGCAAATAAGCGCGCTACCTTCCGCGTATGGGCGCCTCACGCCGAGAGCGTTTCGGTAATAGGTGACTTCAACTATTGGGATAAAACCGCCAACTATATGTTCCGCATAACGGACGGCGGTATTTTTGAAGGAATAATCGACAACGTCGAGGAATTTCAGGCGTATAAATATTACGTAAGAGGACGTAACGGATACGCCGTTGAGAAAGCCGATCCTTACGGCTTTTTCCATGAAACGCAAGGGTCTACGGCGAGCAAAATCACCGCTCTCGATAACTTTTGGTGGAATGACGCGGAGTGGTTGAAAAAGCGCAAAAACAGCAATCCCTATTCTTCGCCAATCAGCGTTTACGAGTGTAATATAGCTTCTTGGCGCAAATATCCCGACGGCAACTTTTACGACTATCGCAAGTTTGCGGACGAAATAGTCGAATATCTCAAGTATATGAACTATACCCATCTCGAACTTATGGGTATAGCTGAGCATCCTTTCGACGGATCGTGGGGTTATCAGGTAACGGGTTATTACGCTCCGACTTCGCGATACGGTCGTCCCGAAGATTTTGCATATCTCGTAAATAAGTGCCATGAAAACGGTATAGCGGTAATTCTCGATTGGGTACCCGGACATTTTCCTAAGGACGAACACGGACTCGTCTCCTTTGACGGCGAACCTTGCTACGAACCCGCGCATCCTCTGCGCGCAGAGCATAAAGAGTGGGGAACTATGTGCTTTGACTACGCGCGCTACGAGGTCAAGTCTTTCCTCGTATCTAACGCCATGATGTGGTTTGATAAGTACCACGTTGACGGACTGAGAGTAGACGCAGTAGCAAGTATGTTATACCTTGATTACGGCAGAAACGAATGGCTTCCTAACGCTTACGGCGGTCACGAAAACACGGAGGCAGTAGACTTTTTCCGTATGCTTAACACGGCGGTGTTCGACCATTTCCCCGGCGTGCTTATGATAGCAGAGGAGTCTACCGCATGGCCTATGGTGACCAAGCCTGCAGATTGGGGTGGACTCGGCTTCAATTTTAAATGGAATATGGGTTGGATGAACGATACGCTGTCGTATATTAAGTCCGATCCTTATTTCAGACAATATAAGCATAACATGATGACGTTCTCCATGGCGTACGCCTTCTCGGAGAACTACGTCCTTCCCATTTCTCACGATGAAGTGGTATACGGCAAAGGTTCGCTTATTAACAAAATGCCGGGAGACTATGAATTAAAGTTCGCCGGCGTGAGAAACTATCTCACTTATATGTACGCTCATCCGGGCAAAAAACTGCTCTTTATGGGTAACGAGCTTGGTCAATGGGCAGAGTGGGATTGGCAACGCGAGATTGATTGGGTACTCATGGAGTTCCCTCAGCATAAGGGCTTACAGACGTTTATTAAAGAACTCAACCGCGTATACCGCGAAGTTCCTGCGCTTTATGAAATTGAGAACAGCTGGGACGGTTTTGAGTGGTTGGTTTACGACGACGCGTCCGCAAACGTGTTCGTGTTCGAGCGTCGCGATACTAAGGGCAACCGCGTGCTTGTCGTGCTCAACTACGCGCCTACCGATTGGATGGGCTACCGTATTCCCGTTAATCCGGGCACGTATACCAGACTTCTCCGCACGTCGTACTACGGTTGGGATACCGCGCCTGTGAAAATTGAATCCGAGCCTATTGCAAACAGAAATAAGACGGACAGTCTTGTAATGGATATCGAGAGCATGAGCGGTTATATGTTCTTCTGTCCTGCGCCCAAGGCGAAACGTACGACTAAAAAACCTGCTACCGCCAAGTCCAAGACTGAAAAAAAGACGACAAAGACTGAAAAAAAGACGAATAAAACGACTAAACAAGTAAATCCAAATAAGGGGTGACTATATGTCGGTAGAAACCGAAAAAACCAAGCCTGCTAAGGCAAAAACTACCAAAACTAAAACTACCAAAACCACTAAACCCAAGACTACCAAAACGTCGGTTAAACCCAAAAAGCAAATAGCGGTAATAGACGACGGTAAGCCCAGAGTGCTCTTAGCCGCTGCCGAAGTCAATCCGTTTTCGCAGACGGGCGGATTAGGCGAAGTAGCAAGCTCACTTCCCGTGTCCGCAAACGCTACGGGTGAAGCGACAATGGCGGTAGTTACTCCACTTTACGAATGCGTAAAGGAAGAATATCGCAAGAACTTCGAATTCATCTGCCACATCAACGTTCCCGTTGCATGGCGCAATGAATACGCTGGACTTTTCCGCTACGAATATCGTGGAGTAATTCATTACTTTATTGATAACGAACGTTATTTTAAGCGTCCTAACCTGTACGGATATTACGACGATGCGGAGCGTTTCTCATTCTTCAACCGCGCGATTCTCGAACTCATGCCGTTCATGGATTTCAAACCGAACGTTCTGCATGCAAACGATTGGCATACCGCTCTTCTGCCCATATTCTACAAGCAGTTCTATATGAACCGTGAAGGTTACGAGGGCATGAAAACGCTTATCACTATTCATAATATCGAATATCAAGGCAAGTACGACGGTTTCCTACTTGAAGACGTTTTCGGTATTTCGGGTTATGAATACTACACGCTTGAATGGGGCGGTTGCGTAAACCTCTTGTATGGAGCAATCGCATACAGCGATCTCGTTTCCACCGTGTCACGCACGTACGCGCAGGAGCTTCGTACGGCAGAGCACGCCTGCGGTTTGGAGAACGCTATCGATAGATATGCGGATAAACTTACGGGCATAGTAAACGGTATCGATACCGAAGTATATAATCCCGAAACCGCGCCCTCACTCTTTGCGAATTATAGCGCAGAAAATCCGAAGGCGAAAGCGGAGAATAAGAGAGGACTACAAAATCTTCTCGGACTGCCCGAAAGAAGCGACGTACCTATGATTACCATGGTAACGCGTCTTGCAGGACATAAAGGACTTGATATACTTAAATCCGCAATGACGGACATCGTAAAAGAGGACGTGCAGTTCGTACTTCTCGGCACGGGCGAACCCGAGTACGAGGGATTTTTCTCCGACCTTCAAGCGACCTATCCTGATAAAGTCCGCGCTCTAATAATGTTTAATAAAGATATGTCGCAAAAGCTCTTCGGCGCAGGAGATATATACATGATGCCGTCAAAGAGCGAGCCTTGCGGTCTTGGTCAGATGATGGCAATGCGCTACGGAACTATCCCTATCGTTCGTAACGTCGGCGGTCTTAACGACACCGTAACGGAAGGCGAGGACGGTAACGGCTTCGTTGCAACCGAGCACACGAGCGCTTCACTTTATGAGGCTACCAAGCGCGCGATTAACGCATATCACGACAAAGAGAAGTGGGCGGGAATAATGCACCGCTCAACGAGCGCTGACTGGTCGTGGGCGCGTAGCGGTAAAGAATATATCGAAATGTATAAAAAACTTTTGGAGAAATAATGACTAACGAACAGATAATATCCAAGTTTGACCATACTTTGCTCAAAGTCGATATGACGGAGAGCGGAGTGGATAGACTGTGCTCAGAAGCGGTTTCATGCGGAACCGCTTCCGTTTGTATTCCTCCTTGCTTTATAGAGCGGGCAAAAGCGAACGTTTCGGGCAGTAACGTCAAAGTCTGCACGGTAATAGGCTTTCCGAACGGTTACTCTACGACAGAAAGCAAAGTATTTGAGTGTAGGCAGGCGGTTATGCTCGGCGCAGACGAGATAGACATGGTTATCA
>JAFTMM010000040.1 GCA_017452405.1 Clostridia bacterium
CCAGCTTTTTTTCATCTACTCATCCAGATTATTGTTACTGTTCATAACAATTCAGCCCGACCCATTCACAAAACAGCGCATGCAGAGCTTTATACACCTGAAACTGCTTCTTTCATGCTTTTTACCTTAACGGTAGTAAGTGGATACGCGATAATTTCCATATCGTCACATTCCGCAAAGCCTATAAAGCGATCGCCGTAATCTATGCCGAGAATTTTCATTAGTGATATTATACCACAAAGAAAATATTAAGTAAACAATTTTTGGAATATTAATCGAAAAGGTTTGCCTATTAGCAAACCTTTTCCGCTAACTAACTTAGCAGTCGCAACCGATTTCAAATTCGCAACCGCACTCGCACTAACTGCTCTTTACGTTTTTCATTGCTTTATGCATAGTGTCCATCTTTGATTCTACCATTTCGGTAGCGTCGTCAATGAGATTTGCGCAAGGTTTGCAATTACGCGCGAGTACTGCGCCGACGATCATACCGCCGACAAGTCCCAAAAGCATATCTTTCATAAGCACCTCCGAAATTATTTTCTGCAGAGGCTTAATTACTTATGCGTTGCCTTCCTTTTTATAGTTTTCCAAATAATTCTTTATTGCTGCCTTAATCGCGCCCTCTGCAAGTACCGAGCAGTGAATTTTTTGCGCAGGAAGTCCGCCGAGTTCCTCAATTACTTCTTGATTTGTAAGCGCAAGAGCCTCGTCTACTGTCTTACCCTTGATCATTTTGGTAGCAATAGAGGAAGTAGCTACGGCAGCCGCGCAACCGTAAGTCTGGAATTTCACCTCTTCAATTATTCCGTTTTCTATGCGCATAGATATTTTCATTATATCACCGCAAGAAGCGTTACCCACTTCACCTACGGCGTTAGCATTTTCCACTTCGCCTACATTCTGAGGCGACATAAACTCTTTCATTACTTTTTCGTTATACATATATGCTCCTTAATCCCTTGTAAGAGGACTCATTATTCTTAATTTTTCTACGGCGTTTTTAAGCGAATCCACAACGTAGTCAACGTCTTCCCTACTCGTGTCTTTGCCAAACGTAAAGCGGATCGAACCGTGTGCTATTTCGATGGGAACTCCAATGGCCATTAGCACGTGCGAGGGTTCAAGCGAACCGGACGAGCACGCCGAGCCCGACGAGCATGCAATACCAGCAAGATCGAGTAAAAGAAGTAATGATTCGCCTTCGATGAACTCAAAGGTAACGTTTGCATTGCCGACAACGCGGTGCTCCATACCGCCGTTTACTCTAATATGAGAAATCTCGCTCTGCACTCTTTGAAGGAAGTAATCACGAACGGCTTTTACTTTTGCGTTATTATCTTCCATTTCAGCAACGGTAAGTCTAAGAGCTTCGGCAAGACCGACTACGGCAGGAACGTTCGTAGTTCCCCCACGCATAGTACGCTCCTGATGTCCGCCTATCATAAATTTATCCGGCTTTATACCGCTCTTAACGTAAAGTACGCCGATTCCTTTCGGTCCGTAGATCTTGTGCCCGGAAAAGGACATTAAATCAACGTTCTTTTCTCTTACGTCCGTTTTAATACTGCTCATAGCTTGCACAGCGTCGGTATGGAAAAGAGCGCCTTTAGCATGAGCAATCTCAGCAAGCTCTTTTATGGGCTGAACGGAACCTACCTCATTATTTGCGGTCATGATTGAAACGAGTAAAGTCTTGTCCGTCATAGCCTTTTCCAGCGTATCAAGCTCTACGAGTCCGTCCGAATTTACAGGAAGAAAAGTAACGTCAAAGCCGTGCTTTTCCATATACTTAACCGACTCAATAATGGACGGATGTTCAATTTTAGTAGTTATTATATGGTTTTTTCCCGTTATTTCACGGTATCTGACGGCAATTCCCTTTATTGCCCAGTTGTTCGCTTCCGTTCCGCCCGAAGTAAAATAAACCTCCGTTCGCTTTGCATTAATGCAATCGGCAATCGTTCTGCGCGCATTATCCACGGCAGAAGCAGCCTCTTGACCGAAAGAATGGACGGAATTTGCGTTGCCGTACACTTCCGTAAGATAAGGCGTCATAGCATTAAGTACGCGACGGTCAAGCGGTGTCGTAGCCGCATAATCTAAATATACTTTTTTCATTGCTCCTCCCGCTTCAAAGTTATGCTTTCAAGCGAACTTGACTTAAATATATCGTTAATCTTATTTTCGATTTCTACAAAGGTAGCCTTGTCGGGACAGATTTTATCACACTTACCCCCGCAACCCACTTCCATTACGTCGTCAACGGCAACGAGTATATCCAAAAGAGATATTTCCGAAGTGTTACGCGCAAGCGAATAACCTCCGTTTACGCCTCTCGTACTAACGAGAACACCACCTTTTACAAGACTTCCGAGAATCTGTTCAAGATACTTCTCACTTAGTTCGCTCTTTTCGGCAATGAGCGATAAAGCCACGGGCGTTCTCTCTTCCGTAGATATTAACGAACATACTCTTATTCCGTATATAGCTCTTGACGAAAGTTTCATAATTCCTACCTTTTTACTATGATATTTTAACACTACGATTATACTATGTCAAGGGAAATATTACACCCATATCTAAGTTTTTCCAAATAATACGAAAAAAGACCGCCATACGAGTACGACGGTCTGTAAATAGCAATAAAATTAAGCAAGATCGGGATAAAGCGGGAACGCCTGACAAAGTTTTGCGACTTCTGCCGAAACGTATTCAAGCGCAGATTCCTTTTCCTTAATTACTTTGCTGATAAGCTGGGCAATCTTAACCATTTCAGGTTCTTTCATTCCCCTGCTGGTAGCAGCGGGAACGCCTACTCTAATACCGCTGGTAACGAACGGCTTCTGAGGATCGTTGGGGATTGCGTTCTTATTTACGGTAATATGACATTCATCAAGAAGATGTTCGAGTTCTTTTCCAGTCACGTTATTCTTAACGAGTTTAATAAGCATAAGGTGGTTATCCGTACCGCCTGATACCATATCGATATCCTGACGCGCAAATTCTTCCGCCATAGCCCTAGCATTCTTGATTACCTGCTGCTGATAGGTCTTAAACTCATCCGAAAGCGCTTCTTTGAATGCTACTGCCTTGCCCGCAATAACGTGCATAAGGGGTCCGCCCTGCGTACCGGGGAAAATCGACTTATTAATCTTCTTAGCAATTTCTTCGTCGTTGCAAAGAATCATACCGCCACGAGGTCCTCTGAGCGTCTTATGAGTAGTAGTGGTAACAACGTCTGCATAAGGGAACGGCGAAGGATGTTCTCCTGCCACGACAAGACCTGCAATATGAGCTATATCTACCATGAAGTATGCGCCTACCTTGTCGCAGATTTCACGGAAACGCTTGAAGTCGATCGTTCGGGGATAAGCGCTTGCGCCTGCGAGAATAAGCTTGGGTTTGCATTCAAGAGCAAGGCGTTCAACTTCGTCATAGTCGATAGTTTCGGTTTCGGCATTAAGTCCGTAAGGAACTACGTTATACTGTTTACCGCTGTAGTTTACGGGACTGCCGTGAGTGAGGTGTCCACCGCAAGCAAGGCTCATACCCATATAGGTATCGCCCGTTTCAAGCAGAGCGAAGAACGCTGCGTGGTTAGCGTTAGCACCGCTGTGAGGCTGTACGTTAGCGTAATTGCAGTTAAAGAGCTTTTTAGCGCGCTCAATCGCAAGGTCCTCAACCTCGTCAACGAACTGACAACCACCGTAATAGCGCTTTGCAGGATAACCCTCAGCATACTTGTTCGTAAGGTGCGAACCTACTGCGTTCATAACCGCTTCGGAAACAAAGTTTTCGCTAGCGATAAGCTCGATGTTTCCCTGCTGACGTCTGAGTTCTCTGAGCATGGACTCCGCTACTTCGGAATCCGCATTTTTAATAATATCAAAGTTCATCTTTAAACTCCTTAAAGTTTATTTTTTCTAATTAGTTAATTATTTTTTAAAAAATCAGTAAGCTCGTCCAAAGCGCATTCCGTTTCCGACGAGCTCGAAAGATGCTTAACCTTCACGGTATTGGTTTCGATCTCGCTACCTCCGATAACGACTCCGTACTCGGCGTTTATCTTATCTGCGTATTTAAACTGCGCTTTAAGGCTCTTGCCCGTCATTTCAGTATCTGCGGATATTCCGTTTCTACGAAGTTCCGACACGATTTTCATGCAAGTACCTGCATAAGTAGATGATTGACTCATGACAAAAACCTTCGGGTTTGTAGGGCAGAAGTCCACACCTTGTTCTTCCATGAGCATAAGCAGTCGTTCCAGCCCCATAGCAAAGCCAACGCATCCGGTCTGCTTTCCTCCTATCGATGACACGAGATTATCGTATCTTCCACCTCCGCAAACTGTTCCCTGCGCGCCAAGTTCGTTAGTCACGAATTCAAATACCGTTCGCGTATAGTAGTCCAAACCTCTTACGATATTTTCGTCAATTACGTACGGAATATCGTTGTCTTTAAGAAGTCCACAAAGTACGTCGTGGTGGTTTTTACAATCGTCACAGAGATAGTCTGTAATCTTGGGAGCGCCTGCGCCTATGTTTTTACAGATAGGCGATTTGCAGTCGAGAAGTCTGAGAGGATTACGCTCGTATCGTTCTTTGCAAGTACCGCACATTACGTCCAAATGATTTGCAAAATATGCTTTTAACGCCTCGGTGTAAGTCTTTCGGCA
Organism: Clostridia bacterium; assembly: GCA_017452405.1. Classification (GTDB taxonomy): domain Bacteria; phylum Bacillota; class Clostridia; order Christensenellales; family Pumilibacteraceae; genus Protoclostridium. Next base: position 4,679 of record JAFTMM010000040.1, read on the forward strand.
TTCGGGACAGCCTATGGAATTAAGTCGAAGAACTACGTTTTTCAGTCCTAATTCTTTCAACGCGTCATAAGCGAGCGAAATGCAGTCAAGGTCAAGATAAGGGCTAGTCGCGCCATAAAACTCTATTCCAAACTGGTGAAACTCACGCAATCTGCCTGCCTGAGGACGTTCATATCTAAAACAGGGCGTAATATAGTACATTTTGAGTGGAAGCGAAAGAGCGTCTAGCGAATTTTCAATAAAGCTTCGCGCTACCGGCGCAGTACCTTCAGGCTTGAGCGTAATCGATCTACCGCCCTTATCCTCAAAAGAATACATCTCTTTTGAAACCACGTCCGTTCCGTCGCCTATCGAACGCACGAAAAGCTCGGTGTGTTCGAATACCGGCGTGCGAATTTCTCGGACGTTATACAGAGAAGCCACCCGTCTGAGTTTGCCTTCTAAATATTGCCATTTATAGCTTTCCGAAGGAAGCGCGTCCTTCGTACCTTTAGGGATATTAATCATAAGTTTAAATAATATATTTTTTGAGATTAAGGCTCTTTACCTCTTTGCTGAGGTGGTCAAGTACGTAGTTTTTGTCTATCTTAACTTCGATCATAGGATGATCACCGCTTGCGCTGAACGAAATGTCGTCCAGAAGACTTTCCATAACGGTATGAAGTCTACGCGCGCCGATATCCTCCATCGTCTCATTTTCCGCTACCGTAATCTTCGCCATTTCTTCAATAGCATCATCAGTAAACGAAAGATCGACGTTATCTACTTTAAGGAGTTCCGCATACTGCTTGGTAATAGCGTTTTCGGGAATGGTAAGAATTTTAACGAAGTCGTCAAACGTAAGACTGCCCAGCTCTACTCTAATAGGGAAACGGCCCTGGAGTTCGGGGATTAAATCCTCGACTTTAGCAAGCATAAACGCGCCCGATGCAATAAAGAGAATGAAGTCCGTCTTAATGCTACCGTATTTGGTCTGAACGGTAGATCCCTCAACGATAGGAAGTATGTCACGTTGAACGCCCTCGCGGGAAACGTCCGCGCCCGAAGCGTTGTTTCTTGCGGTAATCTTATCGATTTCGTCAATAAAGATTATGCCTTCTTCTTCCGCACGTCTTAAAGCTTCGGCGTTAATTGCGTCAATATCAAGGCGTTTTTCACTTTCTTCGAGAGTAAAGAGCTTGATTGCTTCTTTGACGGTAACTTTACGAAGTTTCTTTTTCTTGGGCATTAGCCCGCCGAGCATTTCGTTCAAATTGATTTCTATGCCCATGCCACCGCCCGGTATATCCAAAGGCTTGCGAGCTTCAGCAAATTCGATTTCGATAAGTTTATCGTCTTCTTTGCCTGCGCGAAGCGATTTCTGCAAAGTAGAACGCGTAACGGCTTCCGCGCCGTCCTGATTGTTCTTCTTTCTTTCGGCGTAAAGCACGGAAAGCACTCTCTTTTCCGCTTCTTCCCTTGCCACCGTTTCCACTTCTGCCATTTTTTCTTCCTTGACAAGATGAACGGAAGTTTCAACGAGATCACGGATCATGGACTCAACGTCACGTCCTACGTAGCCTACTTCGGTAAATTTCGTTGCTTCAACTTTAATAAACGGAGCGCGTACGAGTTTTGCAAGACGTCTTGCAATTTCCGTTTTACCAACACCCGTAGGTCCTTTCATTATTATATTTTTAGGCGTAATTTCCTGTCTGATTTCTTCAGGAAGTCGGCTACGTCGATATCTGTTACGGAGAGCAATTGCAACTGCGCGCTTAGCCTCGGACTGTCCTATGATATATCTATCGAGTTCGGAAACTATCTGTTTGGGAGACATACTCATATCACACCTCCTCAACGGTGACGTTACCGTTGGTAAATACACAGATTTCGCCTGCTATGCGAATACTTTCTACTGCAATTTCACGCGCCGTCATATCTGTATTTTTAATAAGAGCACGCGCCGCCGAAAGAGCGAAGTTACCTCCGCTACCGATTGCGCAAACGTCAAGTTCCGGCTCGATTACGTCACCGCAACCGTCCACTAAGAACATCTCGTGTTCGTCCGCTACGATAAGCATAGCGTCAAGTTTATGACCTATTTTATCGGTACGCCAAAGCTGCGCAAGCTCCACCGCGCTACGCATAAGATTGCCCGAAAATTTACGAAGCATTTCTTCAAAGCGTTCACTAAGCGAAAAAGCGTCGGCAACCGATCCTGCAAAGCCGATTACGACTTTGTCTTCATAAATTCGGCGCACCTTTACCGCGTTTGATTTCATTATGGTAGACTGTCCTGCCGTGACCTGTCCGTCACCGGCTATAGCCGTCTTGCCGTTTTTTCTTACAGCAACTATGGTAGTTCCTCTAAGTTCCATTATGTTTCTCCAAATATTTATTTATTGAATATGCCGATCTTTCGCGCATAATACGCTTGCGCTCGGTCTTGTCGCGAACCTCGACCGCAGGAAGAAGTCCGTAGTTAGCATTCATAGGCTGAAAATTACCGTTTTCCGTCGATATATATCGCGCGAGAGCGCCGATTACGGTGTCGTCAGGTAACGGTTCGGGTTCTCGATTTTTAAGCACGTTCTCGATATGAATAGCCACGCTCTTCCCCGACGCTATACTTTCAACGTATCCTTCTACTCCGCCAAGCTGACCCGCAATAAAGAGATTGGGATATACTTTTGATCGGAAGCAAGCGTCGAGAACTTTCGGCGCTTCAATGAAACTGTTACGGTGCATTACGCCGTATCTCATATATTCCGCATTACGGAGAGCGGGTATAAGTCCGAAGACACGTTTCTGTTCGCCTATTTTCAGATTAGTCTGAAATCCCACGAGGTTATACATATCTCCAGCTACGTTTTCTTTGCGGAGCTGAAGGACGGCGTACGCGCGCTTTCCGTCGCGCGGATCGGAAAGACCAACGGGCTTCATAGGTCCAAATCGAAGCGCGTCTTTTCCGCGCAGAGCCATTACCTCAGCAGGCATACAACCCTCAAAGATTTCGCCCTTTTCAAATTCGTGTTTATCTGCGCGTTCGGCGTTTATCAATGCGTCGTAAAACGCTTCGTATTCCTCTTTGGTGAGTGGGCAATTTAAATAATCGTCTGCGTTGCCCTTACCGTATCTTGCTGCGAAATAAGCATGATCCATATCAATGCTTTCGGCTGATACTATAGGCGCCTCAGCATCATAAAAATGCAAACTTCCAAAAACATTTTTTATAGCGTCATCCAGCGGTGACAACGTAAGCGGACCGGTCGCAATTACGGTAAGCTCGTCGCTCGGTAGTTCACTTGCAATCTCGGCAGTTACGTCAATGAGCGGATTTTCATTAATCAGCTCGGTGACTTTTTCCGCAAATAACTTTCGATCTACGGCAAGCGCGCTACCTGCCGGTACGGCGCAAACATCCGCGACTTCGATTACCTTACTGCCAAGAACTCTCAATTCTTCTTTAAGAAGTCCGTGAGCTGTCAGAGGGTCGTTGCTTTTTAGCGAGTTACTGCATACGAGTTCGCAGTAATCGTCGCTAGCGTGAGCCGGGCTACGTCGCAAGGGTTTACATTCTACGAGTTTAACACGAAATCCTTTATCCGCGAGTGATAAAGCAACCTCACTGCCTGCTAAACCTGCGCCGATAACCTTAACGTCATAGTTCATCATTTTAAACTTTTACGGAGTAATCACAGTCATTGCTAGAACATTTATGATATAATCCGTCTTTTTTGTTCTTAACGACAAGCAAGTTTCCGCAAGTAGGACACTTTTTGTTTATAGGCCTATCGTAGACTGCAAATTTACATTCGGGATAACCGCTACAACCGAAGAACACTCCGCGATAATAGCTGATTTTTTTCATAGGTTTTCCGCAAATCGGACAGTCGGGAAGCTCGATTTCTTCGCCGTATTCCTTTGTATTACGGCATTTCGGATAGTTCGGACAAGCAAGGAACTTGCCTCTTGCGGTCGTCTTCACTATCATTTTCGCACCACATTTTTCGCAAATCACGTCACTTTCAACGACTTCAGTTTCCTGTTTTTCCATGATTTTTCCGCTCTCGTCGATTTGCTTGGTGTTCTTACATTTAGGAAAAGCGGAACAAGCGAGGAATTTGCCGAATCTACCTTCGCGAATAACCATAGGCGCGCCACATTTTTCGCACTTATAATCCGTTTCCTGTGCAGGAGCTTTCATTTTAAACCCATCCCCCATTGCTTTTTTTATTTCCTCCGCAAAATCGGTGTAGAAATCCGCTATTATTTGTTGCCAAACCTTACCGCCGTCTTCAATCGTATCAAGCTTAGTTTCCATATCCGCCGTAAATTTAACGTCCATAATATCGGGGAAATAGCGTACCAGCATATCAACGACTTTGAAACCGAGTTCGGTAGGCTTTATGTTTTTACCGTCTTTTTCGGTATACGTTCTATTTTCAAGCAGAGAAACGGTAGGCTGATACGTTGCAGGTCTGCCTATGCCTTTTTCTTCCATTGCTTTAATCAGACTTGCTTCGGTATATCTTGCAGGCGGTTTGGTGAATTTTTGTTCGTATTGATATTCGATAAATCCGAGACGTTCGCCCTCGTTTAGATCGGGCAGACGTTTCATCTCGTCTTCGTCTTTCCCGTCTTTATCATTATATACTTTGGTATATCCTGCAAATAAAGGCGTTTTGCCCGACACTTTAAAACCATACTCTCCGCAAGCTATTTCCGCCGAGAGCGAGTTGTATTTTGCATTAGACATCTGGCTTGCGAGGAAGCGGTCGTAAATCAATTTATAGAGTCTATAATGATTGCGGTTAAGCGCGCTTTTGAGACTTTCGGGCGTTCGCTGTAACGAAATAGGTCTGATGGCTTCGTGCGCGTCCTGTACGTTGCCCTTAGAAGCATACGTATTTGGTTTAGCCGGAACGTAATCTGCGCCGTAAGTTTCGCTTATAAATTCTCTTGCGGAAGCAATCGCTTCGGGCGATACGCGCGTAGAGTCCGTTCTAATATACGTAATGAGAGCAACCTTACCCTCACCGGGTACGTCAACGCCTTCATATAAAGCCTGCGCAGACTGCGAGACCTGTTTTAAATTCATTCCGAGATTATTAATCGCATCCTGTTGCATCGTGCTTGTGCGGAAAGGAGCAGGCGCGTGCGAAGTCGAAATCGTTTTTTTCACCGACTTAACTACATAAGGATTTCCGTCAAGACCGGCGATAACTTCTTTCAACTCGGCTTCAGAGCCTATTTTGTATTTTTTGTCCTGTTTCGTTGCTAATGACGCGCGGATTTTGGACTCACCGGCACCGTTAAGTAGTGAGAAAAACGGCCAATACTCTTCGGGTTTAAAGTTTAATATTTCCTTTTCTCTTTCGCAAACGAGTCTAAGCGTAACGCTCTGAACTCTACCTGCAGAAAGTTTGTTCTGAATTTTATTACACAGAATGGGAGAAACCTTATAGCCTACAAGACGGTCAAGAACGCGCCTTGCCTGTTGCGCGTCTACGAGATTTCTGTCAATCTCACGAGGGGACTGAAGCGCTTTTTCTATTGCCTTTTTAGATATTTCATTAAACGTAATACGCGCCTTTTTGTCCTCAGGAATACCGAGAAGCGTCGCAATATGCCAAGAAATAGCCTCACCCTCTCTGTCCGGGTCGGTTGCAAGGTAAATCTCGTCGGCGCTTTGCGCTACCTGCTTAAGTTCGGTAACGACCTTTTGCTTATCGGGCATGACTGAATAAGTCGGTTTGAAGTTATCTTCAACGTCAACAGCCAACGTCTTGACGGGCAAATCTCTAACGTGCCCCATGGTAGCGAAAACTTTATAATCTTTACCGAGATATTTTTGTATTGCGGGCTTTTTACCAACACCCTCTATAACAACTAGTTTCAAATATACACCTCGTCTAAATCGATAAAGCAAAATAATTTTGCATTTTCTTTTCTATAATTCCCTCTAATTCCATAACCGAAAGCAACGTTGAGGCTTCAACGGGGCTCATTTTAAGCGCCATGGCTATTTCATCAAAATGTCGCGCGCCGTTGCACAAGAATTCGTAAACTTTCATTTCGTCGGTAGTTAAATTAGCAATAGAATTACTAGCCGACGTTTGCTTTTTATAATCCACGCCCAAATCCTCGAAAATATCATGTACGGACGTAGCAATTATTGCGCCTTCCCTTATAAGTGCGTTTGTACCTTTGCTTCTATCTGAAAATACGTTACCGGGTACTGCGAAAACGTATCTGTTCTGTAAAACTGCTTTTGAGGCGGTAATTAACGTTCCGCTTCTTTCGGCGGACTCCACGACTAAAACCGCAGAAGATAAACCGCTGAGAATTCTATTTCTTTCTTGGAAAAAGAATTTTATCGTCCGAGTTACCGTGGGATATTCCGTTATAAGTAGTAATTTATCCGGATCTGCCTTTCTCATAAAATCAGGCATCTCGTACGCATCAAGTCCGCAAGCAAGTACTATGATTGCGCTACCGCCACTTGCCAGACAGCTCTTAACTGCGTACGTATCGATTCCCGTAGCATGACCGCTTACTATTACGAATTTTTCGGCAAGTTCAGCCGTCCACTCGGTAGCCACGCGCTTGCCGTAATCGGTGCACCTACGCGTTCCGACTACGCAAAGACAGGGCTTTGAAAGCAATTTTACGTTACCTTTGGCATAAAGCGCCGTAGGCGGTTGAACTTCCTTTTGATTAAGAAGTTCGGGATAATCGGGATAACCACGAAGCAACACTCGCACTCCTTGAGATGCAAGCTTGTGAAGTTCTTCGTCCAAACGTTTTTCGTCGCAATGAAGCAAATTCTCATACGCTTTACCTACGTACTCTTTAACCTTATCGGAAGGAAGAGCAGAAAATAGTTCAAGCGCGCTTCCGTAAATCTCCAATAATTTGTTTTGCTTTTCTACGGAAATTCTGCTGTTTGCCAAACGATATAACGCTTTTCGCTCGTCCGTCATTGCCAATAACCTCTGTCAAGACTGCGGTATTGAACCGCTTCCGCAACGTGTCTTTTTTCGATTTTTTCTGATCCGTCAAGATCGGCTATGGTACGCGCTACTTTTAATATACGCGTATAAGCTCTTGCAGATAATCCAAGTTTAGTAAACGCCCTTCTGAGCAGAGCCTCACTTGCTGAATCGATTTCGCAATGCTCAGATAACTGCGCACTGTTCATTTGAGCGTTGCAATAAGTATTACTTCCTTCAAATCTGTCAAGCTGAACCTTTCTCGCAACGTTAACGCGATCTCTGACTGTTTCAGAATTTTCCGCGGAGTCGGCGGAAGACAATTCGTCGTAAGTTACACCACCCACTTCTATATGAATATCGATACGATCAAGAAGCGGTCCGGATATCTTGGAAAGATATTTTGCAACTTGCGCAGGAGTGCACGTACACTCGGACGTCTGTGAACCCAAATTACCGCAAGGGCAAGGATTCATACTCGCAATCAGCATAAAACGCGCAGGATATTCTACCGTTCGCGCTGCTCTTGAAACTACTACCTTACCGTCTTCAAGCGGTTGTCTTAATATTTCTAGAGTAGTTCTTGAGTATTCAGGCAGTTCATCAAGAAACAAAACGCCGTTGTGCGCTAATGATATTTCGCCCGGCTTTGCATTTACTCCACCACCTGTCAACGCTATACGCGAAGCGGTGTGATGAGGCGAGCGGAACGGTCTCGTATTTACGATACCCTGTCCGGAGGAAAGCACGCCCGAAACGCTGTGAATTTTAGTGGTTTCAAGCGCTTCGTCCGCTGACATGTCGGGCAGTATTCCGGGCAAACACTTAGCAAGCATGGTTTTACCACCGCCCGGAGGACCTATCATTAATATATTGTGTCCACCTGCAGCGGCAATTTCCAGCGCCCGACGCGCCGCTAACTGACCTTTTACGAACTTAAGATCCTCTTTGCCCTTTAAAGATGAAAAAGCCGAACACGCATTTTTAACGGCAATCGGCTTTACTTCACATTCATCAGAAAGAAAAGCTACCGTTTCGCGCAACGACGAGAAAGCATATACGGTAATTCCGCTAACGTATGATGCTTCATTCTCGTTAGCCTTTGGAATTACGATACGTTTCAAGCCTTGCTCTTTAGCCGCAATAATCATAGGAAGTATTCCGTTCACCTTTCCTATATCGCCGTTCAGTGAAAGTTCGCCAACGAAAACGGTATCGAAAAGCTTATCCGATTCAAGCTGTTCGGTCGCATACAATATTCCGAGTGCAATCGGCAAATCGTAGAACGAACCTTCTTTTTTCGTATCTGCGGGAGCAAGATTGATCGTTATCCTCTTAGGCGAAAGGCGGAAGCCGCTGTTTTTCAGCGCGCTTCGCACCCTTTCCTTAGATTCTTTGGTAGCAGTATCGGGTAAGCCGACAATATCCATTCCGGGCAGACCGTTATTTATGTCGATTTCAACCGACACAGCATAACCGTCAATACCTTGTAACCCGAAACTGTTTATTTTTGCCAGCATTACCTATCCTCTGTTGTATAATTTATTTAAATTTTAAAGTTTATCTAACCCAATTCTTCATAATCTCACCAACGGAAGAAGTAGGTTCAGTTACGAATAATTTTCTATTTTTGGTGAGCGAAATGTCAAGCACTACAACCGTATAGTAGATGTGAACAAGCACGGTAAGAACGGAAAGAAGAATGGAGAATACGTTGAACGCAGTTTCCGATCCCATATTAAATACGCCGAGTACAAGTTCAGACGAAATCTGATTTCCGCCAAGCATAGCAAGAAGCGCATTAAGAGCTACGAATACAGACATTATTGCATACACTTTAAGGATACGCTTGTCCTTGATAATAGCGAACGCGATGAGCATAAGTGCCAAAGCAGGAACGAGCGTCCATTCGCTTGCGCCAATAAGGTAAATTCCAACGGTTACGGACAAATACGACGCCAAAAGCAAGAGATTTGCTCTGTTTTTCTTCATAATGAAAATTACAGCGGCAACTATTGCAACAACAAGAGCGAAAAGACCTACGAAAAGCGCAGATGCGAACTTAGCACCAAGCGTAGTGAAGTTCAACGTAAGAACCGTATAGAGCGACAATGCGTTCTGAGAGAAGTAGTAAAGCGCGCTCTCACCGCTAACATAAAGAAAAGGACTTACGAGTATCTTTTCCATTACTTCGCCGAAACCTACAACGCCGTCAGGCAGATACGCAGGAAGCGAAAGCAGATACATAAGTACTACGCCAAGAGCGATGCAAAGCGGTACGTAAACTACGTTATAAAGCGAAGCGTCTTTGAAAATCATATCAAAGGAAGGCTTTACTTTAACGATCTTAATAATCGACTTAACGAATACGTAGATAAGATATACCGCAATTACGGGCGCGATAACTATCGCATCCGAATGCACGAGACAGGAAACTGCCATACCTACCGACATACCGAACACGTTCTTATTAACCATGAAGTAGAACGTAAGAACGAGCGCAAGCGCAAGAACGGTATATTCGCTACCCCACGCCGAAGACATTACGAAAGAAAGCGGGCTGAGATAATACAGCGAAGCAATGATAAGCGCAACGTAACGGTTGGAATACTTTTTCGCAATCATATAAAGCGTAACGAACAATGCGATATCCGCAAGAATATAAGGCGCTTTAACGAAAAGTTGCATCGCGAGATCGTCTACAGCCAAACCTGCCGACGAACCGAGTCCCGCAAAGAATGCGTAAAGATACCCCATGATCGGCGCAATACCCAAATAATTATTTGCAAATCCTTCAAAGCCGTTGCCGTCTTTCAATGCATTTTTGCCGATGTCGTAAACGGTCTGGAAGTTTTCGCCGTAACCGTTAACAACGAGAGCCATAAGAACGCGGATAGCAAGACCGACAACCAGGATTATCGCAACGAGATAAGTCGTTTTAAGCTTTCCTACCTGAACGGTATCATCTTTCGTAAGCTGATGATATTTACCGATAAGGAATACTGCGACAAGCGTAACGGCAATAGTAAGCAATACGAAAAGTAAAACTACAACGAGGCTGATCGCAAGCGTATCGGAGTTAATTTCAGACAAAATGTTAAACAAGGTAAACCTCCAAAAAAGCACGAAAAGAGTTTGTTATCAAACTCTTTTTTAGCGCTTTATTTTGCTTCTTTTAATTTAGCTGCCTTACCGGAAAGCTTTCTGAGGTAGTAAAGCTTAGCTCTACGTACTTTGCCCTTTCTGATAACTTCAACTTTGTCAACACGAGGCGAGTGAACGGGGAAAGAACGCTCGATACCGATACCGAACGATACACGGCGAACGATAAAAGTTTCTCTAAGACCACCGTTCTTGCGGGCAATTACAGTGCCCTCAAACGCCTGAAGACGCTCTCTGTTTCCTTCGACAACCTTAACGTAAACCTTTACGACGTCGCCGACTTCAAACTGCGGTACATTTTCTTTCATGTACTCTTTTTCGATTTCTGCAATTAAATTACTCATGACTTTTACTCCTATAACTTTTAACATGCGTTCTTGAATGCAATATCCTGCAACAGCGGACCGCATAAGCCACTAAACGTGATTTTATCATAAAAGCAAAATATAGGCAAGCAAATTAAGTATGTTTATGAAAAATTTTTACATATTTTTGCGCATATATATAATATAGGGAGTGAAGACGTCTATCCCACTCCCTAAACCTTTTATGCTACGACCAAAACTCCCGGCCACACGAAGCACGATACGATGAGAAATATCAAGCCGAGCAGACCGAATAAGCCTATTATTATCCAAGAGAACCACTTAGGCGTAAACGCCCACGTTCCGCCTGTAAATAAACCGCCAACAAAGTTTATTGCGAATAGCACCACGAAACCGAGAA
>JAFTMM010000041.1 GCA_017452405.1 Clostridia bacterium
CGCCGACGGGATCTACGGGTTATGCGCTTTCGTCGGGCGGTCCGGTTCTTAGCCCGCACGTTAAATGTAGCATACTCGTTCCGCTTAACTGCCACCATTTATCCTTAAAACCTGTGGTTATTGATGATAACGAAGTGGTGGTAATGGAAAGCGACGAACTTGCGTGTGTTATTGCCGACGGCAGAGTACACGGGGAATTGACTAATAGAATTACGATTACAAAATCAGACGTAAAAGCAACGTTTATCAGTTTTGAAAATACTAATTTCTATCGCCGGGTTCACGATAAGTTGGGCGGAGGAATCAAGGAGGGAAATGCGTAATGGCTCGCAATGCAAGACAGTTTAAAATTCTCGAAGTTATAGTTGAAAAGCCTATAGAAACGCAAGAAGAATTGGCATCCGAACTCGTTGCTTCGGGTTTTGCCGTAACGCAAGCAACCGTTTCTCGCGACATTAAAGAGCTTGGACTTGTAAAAATAAGCGACAAAGGACGCCAGCGCTACGTTAAAGAAACGGCGCACGTTAAACGTTTTTCTTCCAACATAGCAAACATATACCGTCACGCCGTATTATCCATAACTCCGGCGCAGAATTTAGTAGTTATTAAGACCGTTCCAGGCGGAGCGTCTACCGTCGGAATGAGCATAGATCGCATGGATAACGAAGACGTTCTCGGTTGCGTAGCGGGCGACGATACCGTACTCGTTGTGACGCGCACTTCCGAAACAGCGGAAGATATAACGAGTCAGTTGAAGGAGATGCTTTAATTAATGTTAGAGCGGATAACAATACGAAATCTTGCTTTAATTTCTGATGCAGAGCTGGAGTTTTCCAATCAGCTCAATATTTTGAGTGGAGAAACGGGCGCAGGCAAATCGATTATCGTTGATGCGCTTATGCTTCTCATGGGTGGAAAATATGATAAAACCATGCTCAGTTACGGTACTGATGGCGGATTCGTTGAAGGTTTTTTCGTTTTTGACAGTGAGGATCGAACGGCTTTTATGTCGGAGTTTGGTATAGAGCCCGACGCTGAAATTATCGTTACTCGAAAGTTTAACGCCGACGGTAAAAACGACGTACGTATTAACGGTAAAAGCGTTACTGCTAAAATGCTTAAAAGCATTATGTCAAGTTTTGTGGATATTTGCGGTCAGAATGAATATCAAGTGCTTGCAAATAAGCGTGAACATGGACTGATTCTTGATAGCTATGCAGAGTCTGATTTGGGAAGTTTGCCAGAAAAATTAGGTGAAAAGTACGGCGAGTATACCGAATTAAGGAAAAGAATAGCCTCAATTGGTGACGAGGCTGAACGTGCAAGAAGAATAGATATCTTATCTTATCAAATTGAAGAAATTGAACGCGCGAAAATTCGTCAAGGTGAGGAAGAAGAACTGATTGAATTTCGCAATCGCGCAATGCACGGTGAAAAGATTAAACAGTCATTGACTACCGCGCTTGGTTCATTGGACGGCGAAAACTGCGGGATTGATAACGTATACGAGGCGGTCAAGAGCGTAGGGCAGATTGCTTCTATTGCATCTGAGTATGCGGAGTTATATGAAAGACTGAATGCGCTTTCCGTAGAGCTTGACGATATAACGGGTGCGCTGTCCGACTTGCACAAGAACGTCGATTTTGATGAATCCGAACTTGATTCTGCTGAAAACAGATTGGCAGTTTTGCGTTCGATAAAAAAGAAATACGGTGCTCTTGACTCGCTTGGCGAAAAGCTGGAAAAAATGAAAGAGGAGCTTGACGTATTATCGGGTAGTGACGACGAATACGCGCGCCTTTGCGTTAAGCGAGAGAAAGTTCTGGACGAGTTATACGAGCTTTGCGTGAAGATCTCTGAGCAACGCCGTATTAGCGCTAAACGCTTTGAAGATGACGTAAAAGCCGAGTTAGAAACTTTAGGAATGAAAAATTCTGAATTTAAGGTTTCTTTCTCTGAATTGCCGAATCGTGAGGATTTTGAAGCAAAGGTTACGGCAAATGGCGCAGATGACGTTGAATTTTTGCTTTCACCTAATCTCGGACAACCGTTACTTCCACTTGTCAAGATAATTTCGGGCGGAGAAATGTCCCGATTTATGCTAGCGCTTAAAGTAATATCGAGCAAATACGGTGGAGTAGATACACTTATTTTTGATGAAATAGACACGGGTATAAGCGGAAAAATCGGGCAGGAAGTGGCAAAAAAGCTCGCGGACATATCGAGAAACGCTCAGGTCCTGTGCGTAACGCACTTGCCTCAAATAGCCTCGATGGCAGACAGACAATATTTTATAGAAAAAAATACGGACGGCGTAACCACAAGAACAGGCGTAAGATTGCTGGATTATGATGGAATGATCAAAGAAATTTCGCGTCTTTCCGGTGGCATAGACATAAGCAACGCTTCGCATCAATCGGCAGTTGAAATGAAAGAATGGAGCGAGAGCTATAAGCAATCGTTATAAGATTTACTAAAATTAACAAGCAAGGCAAGGTGTCTTGCTTGTTTTTTTGCGAATAACTGCGAATTTGGTTGCTAAATATATACTTATGAGAAAATTTCGCCTTACTGCTATTCTTATAGCAATTACCGTCGTATGTGCGTTCAACGTTACTCCTCAGCAGGCTTATGCGCTGACGGTAGGCGAAGTGTATCTGGGCGGTTACCCCATATGTCTCGAAATGCAAAGTGACGGTCCGATAGTTAGCGCCGTGAATGAAAACTATTGTACGGTAGGTGACGTAAAAAAGGGGGACGTAATAAAAAAAATTAACGGCGTTCCCGTTCAATCACGATTGGACGTAATGGAAATAATTTCGCAGAAGGAACTTACGATTCCTCTCGTTATTACGGTACTGCGGAATAATACTATGACTACAGTTCAGTTGATGCCCGAAAAGGACGTTTGTTCTAATAAACCTAAGCTCGGTTTTTCGATGAAAGACGGCGTTTCAGGACTTGGAACTATGACGTGCATGACGGAAAGTTGCTGTTTCTACGCGCTTGGTCATCCAATATCCGATGGGGACAGTTCGTCAGAATTTGTATGCCGAAGCGGTAGCGTTTATCCGTGTGACGTTTGTGGGTACGAAAAACCGTCATATTCAAAACCCGGAAGAATAATCGGAAGAAGTTCGGGTAGCGCAATAGGTGAAATAAGTGAGAACTCACGTTTCGGCTTAAAGGGAACTTCGACGGAGGTATTATACGGAGAAAAAGTTTCATTATTGCCGAGAACGCAGGTCAAACCGGGGAAGGCAAATATATTGACGACGGTAGGCGCGGAAATGGAAAGCTTTGAAATCGAAATAGTAAAGGCTTGCTCTCAAAGCGTTCCAACGGAGAAAGGAATGGTGATAAGGGTAACTGATGAAGACTTGCTTAGACGTACGGGTGGTATTTTGCAGGGCATGAGCGGTAGTCCTATCGTGCAAAACGGCAAGCTTGCCGGCGCTGTTACTCACGTTTTTACGAATGATCCAACGCAGGGCTATGGGGTATATATTGAGTGGATTTTAGCATAAAAACACGAGTATTATGTATGACATAGTAGATAAATTCGACAAAAAATCATATTTTTCACGGTTATATCATATTCTTTAACGTGAAAACTAAGAGTAATAATTTCAAATATTTTCTGACGGCAAAATATGACGAGTTGATTGACTTTATAAAATGCAACAAATTAAAGCTGATAGTGTTTTCTTTATTCCTCGTTTTGGGATTAGTGATAGGGATTTTGTCCGCATTAAAACCTGTTGATCCGTGTGATGCCTTCGTTTCTCATAACGGTGCGCTTTGCGCGCTAATCGAACATGCGGATTTTCTCCAATTTATTTTAGCTTCCCTGTTTTTTTCTTTTATACTTTTAGTAGTAACGTCAGTATTTTGTGGCTTTTCGTACTCGTTTCTTTTACTATTTTTGCTCACTTTGGTTTTAGGTTATTTTCAAGGCGGAAGCGTAGTTTTTATTATACGGATTTACGGAGTTATAGCTATTCCTTTCGTAATAATATACGTCTTTACTACACTATTGACTAATTTTATTTTATTTGCTCATTTTGCATTAGCGTGGAAAATCTCTTACGAAAAGAGGAAATACGGATGTTCACCCAAAGTTACAAAAACGCTATTGTCTGCATTGCTTGTATTTGCAGTATTTGCAATCACGTTTTTTATAAAATTATTTTTACTTATTTTGTTTTCTTTTTTCCTGTAACTTACATATTCTATCCTTCATTGCGCAAAATCTCTATTGGAGGTTTTGTACATGAAGAAAAACACGAACTTAATAATTTTGGCGTCGTTAGCGCTCGTTATTTTAATATCCTTTTCCGTAACTCCGCTCGGTGCAAGCGCGTCAACTCTAAATAACGCAAAAGGCGTTCCAAACGTCGGATCGCCGTCCGCAGTTCTAATAGACGCAGATACGGGAACTCTATTGTATGACTTAAATTCCAAAGAACACCGCCCCGTAGCAAGTATGGTTAAAATTATGACTCTGCTTCTTGCGTTTGAAGCAATAGATAATGGTCAGCTTGCTATGGACGAGCGGATAACTGTAAGCGAGAACGCGTCTTCGATGGGTGGTAGTCAAGCGTTTCTTGACGCTCACGCCGAGTATGAAGCCGAACAGCTCATAAAAGCCATAATAATAGCTTCGGCAAACGATGCTTGCGTTGCTATTGCCGAAAGATTAAGCGGAAGCGTAGAAGGCTTCGTGTCGGTCATGAATCAAAAAGCTACCGAACTTGGCATGAATGACACTAATTTTGTCAATTGTACCGGTCTTCCTGCGCCAAATCAGTATTCCTGCGCGTACGACGCATCTCTCATGTTCAAAAGCCTGATTAAGCACGAAAAATATTTCGAGTATTCCCGAGTTTTTACCTTTGACTTTGAACATCCTTCAGGCAGAAAAACCATGCTTACCAATACTAATAAGCTGGTAAGAGCATACGAGGGGTGTGACGGTGGAAAAACCGGTTTTACGAACGAGGCTATGTATTGCCTTTCAGCTACGGCGATGCGTAACGGAACGAGGCTAATCTGTGTAGTGACGGGCGCAAGTACGTCTAAAATTCGCAATGCGGAAATTTGCAAACTTTTTGATTACGGCTTCGCGAACTTTGAAACTCGACAAGTAATTTTTAGTGACAGGGAATTTGAAGAAAAATTAAGTATTCCTTGGTCAAAAGAAAAAGAAACGCCGATTCGTCCGAGCACCGACGGATTTCATCTCATAAATCGAGGCGAAGATTTCCAGCCGACCTATGAGATTTCTATTGACGAAAAAGTTGCGTTGCCTCTGCCTGCAGGAAGCGTTGTCGGTAAAATTCTCGTATGTGATAACGGTGAGCTTATCGCTGAAAGTGAGATCGTAACTACCGTCGAATTAACCGAAATGAATTATCTGGATTATTTAAACGAGTTAATTCGCGCGTGGTAAGAAGTTCGAAAATTACTACGAGTGTAAAGCGTTGACTAATTACTTTGAAAGTGATATAATTCTCGGTAGTTAAGTTATGCAGGAGAAACTATGACCTTTGTTACGGATATTTGGTATATAACTAACGGCGACGTTGCGTTTACTATGTTAGCGCTCGTCGCTTTCCTGCTTGCTATTTATCTGGCAATAGTGCCTCATGAAATTGCTCATGGGCTTGTTGCGAAGTGGAACGGCGATTTAACTGCAAAAATGAACGGTAGACTGTCGTTAAATCCCATAGTGCATCTTGATCCTATAGGTTTTTTGATGTTATTGACGGTAGGTTTCGGCTATGCAAAGCCCGTTCCTGTTAATCCGTATAATTTCAAAGTACCACGCAGGGGACTTTTTACCGTTGCAATAGCCGGAGTTACGTATAATCTTTTAGCAACGATATTGTCGTCTTTCTTCTTGGCGCTAATTATGTTTTTATCGCCTGTGATAGAAAACGTGTATATGTATTTCTTCTTATCTACTTTCTTTGAACTACTTGCAACGATAAACTTAACGCTGTTTTTGTTTAACATTATCCCACTCGGACATCTTGACGGATTTAAGATTATTGAAGCGTACGCGCACAGGGAAAACAGATTTATAGGCTTTTTGAGAAGGTATGGCAGTTATATTTTAATCGCGCTTTTTGCGCTTCATTTTGCCGTGCATTATATTCAGAGCTATGCAGGGCTTGAATTTCTTCAGTATTTTGACATTCTCGGTCTGTATCTTAATACGTGCTCGTATTGGATAGGTAACGGCATTCTTTCGTTGTTTACTATGATGTTCGGCTTAGGACCTGTTTTTTAAGGAGGACGTATGGACGAAGAAGAGCTTAAAGACTACGAAACGGACGACGATTCTCTAGATGAAGCGAGTGGTTTGAGAGTCAAACTTGATGCGTTTGAAGGACCTCTTGACCTTTTATTGCATCTGATTAAGCGCGCCAAAATTCGTATAGCAGATATATTTATATCCGATATTACAAAGCAGTTCCTTGAATATATTGAGGATATTGAACAGGTAGATATAGATAAAGCGTCCGAATTCCTCGGAATGGCAGCGTATCTTTTGGAAATTAAGGCAAAAGCGCTTCTGCCTAAACCCGAAGTTGCTCAATCTGAGGAAGAGGACGACGGTAGCGAGCTTATAAGACGTCTTGAAGAATACGAGCTTTATAAAAAGGAAACGGAAAAACTAAAAGACCTTGAAACTATCGGCATTCATTATCGCGAACCGGATAAGACGGTTGGTGACGAAAGAACCGTTTTAAAAGATATGACGATGGAGGGGATTTTGGAAGCCCTCCGCAAGCTGTATGAAAGAGCGGAAAAGCGTTCGCTTGATATAAAGACCAAAGAAATCGTACGAGATCCGTTCACAGTAAATGAAAAAATAGAACATATTAGAGCAACGCTTGACGAGAAGTATGAAGTTAAGTTCACCGACCTTTTTGATGAATACGCTACCGTAAACGAGGTAATAACGACTTTTCAGGCGTTACTTGAATTGATGAAGTTGCAGTTTTTGACTGCACAGCAGACTGAGACGTTTGGCGATATAAGTTTAGTCAAACTTTCTGCGGAGGAATAAGAGACGAATGGATATAGAAAAACTCGATAACGTGCTCGAATCGTTGCTCTTCTTGTCCGGAGAACCTTTGAAGGCGGAAGATATAGCGAGCAGTTTGGAATTACAAAAGAGTGAGATTAAAAAATCGGTAAAACGCCTTAAGGAAAAATACGGCGGTAAGTGCGGAATACACCTCATGGAGTATAATGGCAAACTCCAGTTTGGTACAAATCCCGATTATAAAGAAGAAGTCGCCAACGTGCTTAACCCGATCAGGGAAAAGGAGCTTTCCAGAGCAACTCTCGAAACTATAGCAATAGTTGCATATAAACAGCCGGTTACTAAGCTTGAAGTGGAATCAATACGTGGCGTAAACTGCGACTATACTATGCAGACGCTTATAAATCTCGGCATGGTAGAAGTCGTAGGTATAAAAGAGGCGATAGGACATCCCAAATTATACGGAACGACCGACGAATTCCTCAAGCGTTTCAGATTGGAAGATATTAGTCAGCTTCCCGACTATGAAAACCTGCTTCAAAGTATTGAAGAACTTAAAAATAGACAGAGCGAAACGGATAGCCTGTATAATCAGTTTGAAATTCCAGATGAAGAAAAACCTGAGTTTATGGAAGGTGAGGAAGTGACGGTTATCTCGTCTGACGGCTCTTCGGAAGAAAGCGCTTGATGGAAATGTAAGTACATATTTTATAAAAAAATACCGACACTAATATCGTGTCGGTATTTTTAAGTATTTTCATGATTGTTTTAACGCTATCGGTTGCGGATATTAATATGTCCGTTAATCTTGAAACAGAACCTATAAAAAACAAGCATTTTTTGAAAATTTGCCTGTTTGGATTGAGTATTATGCGTGTCATAGTATCAATAGAAGGGTTTAGTTTAATAAACAGAAAGTTATTTTTGAAGATAAACGGCAAGCCTATTAGCATAAAAATCTCAATGGACGAGTATGATACGGAATCTATTTTTTATTTAATGACCAGCCCGTTATTGAAAGCCATTGACTTTAAATATTTCGACTTATCGTTAAGACTTGGCATCAAAGACAATCCGTTTGCAGGAGTTATTGCTATGCAGGTTTTACGTTCGGCGTATCATTCGCTTGTTTCTTATATAAGGTCAAAACAGAAGCTGGGAACGAAAGAGGATTTTACCGTAGACTACGGAGATAACGAATTGAAAATTCAATTTTTCGGCATACTAAGTTTGACGTTGGTAAACGCAATTATCAGTCTGTTCAAGGCTGTGTGGCGTAGATTAAGATTACGCAAACGTAAGGAGGTAGTAATTTGATAATTAATAACGAACAAAAACCGCTTGAAAGAGTAATGGACAACGCTTTTTCCAAAATCCGTACTATCGTAGATGCGGATACCGTGATTGGAAAGGCAATTGAGCTTGAAGACGGCACGAGCATTATACCCATAAGTCGTATTACAATGGGCTTTTTGACGGGAGGAGGAGAATATGAAGGATCGTCTTCTTCTGACGTTCCGTTTGCAGGCGGTAGCGGTGTGGGCGCAAGTGTTTCACCCGTAGGTTTTCTCGTAAAAAAGCGAGGTGAATATAAGATAATAAACGTCGGTGACAAGAGCGTGTATGAAAAAATTCTTGCGCTTGTTCCCGAAGCTTTGGAGGCTGTAACAAATGCAATCGAAAAAAAGAGCAAGTAAGATATTTTCAGTTCTGCTCATTCTCGCAAGCGTTGTTTCCTTCTTTCTATTTACCGGATTTGCGAGCGTTTACTCTAACAGCGAAAAAATCTCAATAGTCTTGGAGCGCAATTCGGGGAAAGTAATGTTTTAAAAAAATGCAGATCAAAGATTACAAATTGCCAGCACTACTAAAATATTGACGTAAATCACCGTTA
>JAFTMM010000042.1 GCA_017452405.1 Clostridia bacterium
CAAATAAGGTCAATATTCTTACTGGAAAGCTCAATATCTTTTTCGTCCCAATTGATCTTTTCGAAAACAACTTCTACACCGAGATCTTCAAATACTGCTTTTGCAAGGTCAATATCAAAACCTTTGAGAGTCGCTCCACAAGCGGAAAATCCGATGCACGTTCCTACGAGCATTACGCTTGCAAGAAGTATAGTAAGTAATTTCTTCATGATAATATTCTCCTTTATTTATCTTATTTAATACTTTACCACAGCAAAGCGATAAAGTAAAGCAAAAAGGCGTGATTTTTGGTTTTTTGTTGTTTTTCTTGCGCAAGCGTTGCTGGGAATAGTCACACGCCCTCTGTCGCTTCGTGACTGATCCCTCCAAGAGAGCCTGAGATCCTATCGCTACGCTCCAGAATGATTTGTGATAAAACTCTTACGGCACGCCCGCCCCTTGAAGTATGAGTAATAAAATCAATACGGTTGCGGTGGCGCTCATGGCAACGGTAAAGAGTCCGCGTTTAAAGAGCGCTAAAACTATTGCGACTACCGTTCCGCTAATGGTTGCTATAAGCACCGCAGTCGAGACTATTACTCCGCCGTCCGAAGTCGAATAAATAATTTCGGGGAAAACCATTGCGGAAAGCACGCCGAAAGGTATGTAAGTGAGCATGGAGCGGATAAAGGTATTCTTAATTTTTTTACGGACAAGCACGAGAGTGAGTACTCTGCATAGATACGTTACGACCGCCATTATTGCTATGCCTATAAGGAGTTTGGAAAGCTCAATCGGCATTTCCGTAGCAGAAATTATATTCATACGCTACCCTCCTCGCTAGTTTTTTCTTCCTCATTAGTCTTTTCTTTTTTATCGTACTCTTCCTCGTCACCGTCTTTTATCGGGAAAAGAAGCGCGCCTACGCCTGCGCTAACTAATCCGCAAATTACGTACACCCAACCCTTAGAAAGCAGGTTAAGCCCGGGGATATAGAAGAACGCGCAACTCATTGCGACGGAAATAAGTACAACGAACGATATGGGCTTAGACGAACGACAAGGCGGAAGAACTATCGCCACGAACATAGCCGGAAGCGCAATGCCGAACGCCGTCATTACTACTTCGGGGAGCACGTTACCGACGAGCGCACCGACTACTGTACCACCTACCCAGCCTACGAACGCCGTTATCTCCACGCCCATAAGATAGGAAAAAGTCAGTTCTTTGCGCTTGGCTACGGCTACGGCAAAGTTCTCGTCAGTCACGCCGAAAGCAATAATAAATCGCTGAGCAAGCGTGACTTTGGGCGAAAGAAGCTGTGACACCGTTACGCTCATCAGCGAATAACGGATATTAATAATAAGCATTGCAACGAACAGTTCAAGTAAGGTCGTTGAGCTTACCGCAAGTAGCTGAATACCGAGCGCCTGCCCCGAACCCGTATAGTTCGACAGTGACGTGATTATGGGCGACCAGACGGGAAAACCGTAACTTACCGTCGCAACGCCGAAAGCAATGGACACGGCAAAATAGCCGAGCGCTATGGGCACTGCGTCACGAGCTCCTGTTTTAAACGTCAATCCTTCTCCTCTCAATGTTTCGCCTCTTTGGATAAAAATCTTATTTATTATACGCTTTTACGCCTCTCTTGTCAAAGCAAAAAATCGGAAAAGTCGATGCTTTCCCGATTTTTATTTAAGCCTTGTTGAATTTAACGGTAACTTGAGTGCCGACTCCTATCTCGCTTTGGATGGAAAGTTCGGCGTTATATAGCGCGCATATATGCTTGACTATCGCAAGTCCCAAGCCCGTACCACCCGTCTTTTTGGAACGAGATTTATCCACGCGATAGAAGCGCTCGCAAAGTCGGGGCAAATGTTCCTTCTCAATGCCTATACCACTGTCCTTTACGCTTAAAACTACGGATTTATCTCCTTCCGTTATTTTAATATCTATCGTTCCGTTCGGTTTGTTGTAGTTTACGGCGTTACTGCAAAGGTTCTGAATAAGCTCGAACATCTTTTTTCCGTCCGCTTTTACTCTACCCGTACCGCTCACGGTAGCAGTTACGTTCTTTTCCGCAAGCTGGGTGGCAAGCTCGGCTACGACTTCCTTTGCCGTATCTTCGAGATTAACCTCGCCAGACGTATCTTCGTCGATCTTGCCATCTAACCAACTGAGTTTGAGCATATCCGAAATAAGGCCGGACAGGCGCACGCTTTCCGCATAAATGCGCTCTAAATGCCTACGGGTAGACTCGTCACCGCCCCTCGCAATCATAATTTCGGCAAGCCCCATCATAGTCGTGAGCGGAGTTTTAAGCTCGTGCGAGGCGTTTGCGAAAAATTCTTCCTTTTGGCGCGCAAGCTCTTTTTCCTTCGTTACGTCCGAGAATATGAGTATACGCCCGATCTTGCCTTCCAGCATTTTACCAGTCGGTTTTCTTATTTCCACTCGAAGAATTTTATTTTCAAATTCAATATCAAAATTATCGTCATACGCAGTCGTTATCTTGTCAAGAAGCGCGTTATTATCTATTAAGAATACGAGATCTTTCGAAACAACCGTATCCTTACCTCCGAAAAGCTTGAGCGCGCTTCCGTTTACGAATACGATTTTGTGGTCGTCGGTGGTGGCTACTATCCCCTGCGAAACGCCGTCAAGTACTGCGTTCAGCTTTTCCCGTTCACGCTCTTCGCGCTTAATATGCGAAAGTGTTTTTGCGTTCAGTTCGTTGATTTCGTTATAAACCGAGAAAAACTCACTATCGTTCATTATAGGTTTTATAGGCTCGTAAGTTCCGCCGTTTACACTTTTAAGACTTTGACTTATATCGCTTATCTGCTTTGCTATACCAGACGAAAGCTTTCGAGTAAAAATGCCTGCGAGTACGGTTGCTACAACGAGAGCTATAACCAAAAACGGAATGGACGGAAGCACGTACGACGTCACTTCACTGCCCTTTATCGCTAGACGAACTACTACTTCTTCGCCGTTGTCGAGAGTAGTCAGAAGCGCGTAATAGGTCATATTACATTTAAAAGTTTCCGAGTAACGTTCTACCGTTCCAGGCGTGCCGGCAAGCGCAGACCGCACTTCTTCTCGGTCGGCGTGGTTTCCGAGCTGTGCGGACGTATCGCTATCGTAAAGCACGTCGCCGTTTGTTGACATAATCGTCACACGACATTCGTCGTTATTATAAAAAATCTGAAGCGAGGAATAATCATCGCTACTGTCAAGCAATGACGAAGCCATTTTCGTTTCGGCAACTAGGCGTTCATTTACGATGTTCTTACCGTTAACGTAAGAGATAATGACACTTGAAACGAATACGATTATTACCGAGAAAAATGCTATTGCCAAACTTCTTATAAATATTTTACGTTTCATTGTTCAAACCTGTATCCTATTCCACGGACGGTGATAATGCAAGAGTCACTACCGCCTGCCGACTTGATTTTTTCGCGGACGGAGGCTACGTGCATATCCAGCGTTCGGGTTTCACCCATAAAGTTTTCACCCCACACTTCGCGGAACAGCTCCTCGCGCTCTACCGTCATACCTGCTTTGCCTATAAGGATTTTCAACAGCTTGAACTCTTTGAGCGTCAGCTTTAAGTCCGTACCGTTGTAAAAGACCTTATAGGTGTTATTGTCAACTGAAAAACCTTTGACGTTCACTACGTAAAGGTTTGCCCTACGTAAGTTAGTCTTTACTCTCGCCATTAGTTCGAGAACGGAGAACGGTTTTGCCATATAGTCGTCCGCACCTTTATTCAATCCCTTGACGAAACTGATTTCGTCCGACTTGGCGCTTACGATAATAACCGGCATCTTTTCGTCTATTTCACGAATTTTGGTCAGTATCGTATAGCCGTCCATATCCGGAAGCATTATATCGAGAATAACGAGGCTCGGACGGCTTTTTTCAAACGCCCGTAGAAAATCCGTTCCGTTACCAAACAACCGAACGTTATAAACTCCGTCGAAAGCCCCCGAATAGACTTCCTGTATTCCTTCATCGTCTTCAACTACGTATATTAAGTCAAGATCCATCAGTATTTTACGTGTACTCCCGTTTCGTTATATTTAGTCCACTCGGCTACGTTTACCGCGTGGTCGCCTATTCTTTCGAGATATTTGGCAATCATCATCAGCTCGATCGCCTGATCGCCGTTTGCTCCATCTGCTTTTATAAGCGCGATAAGTTCGTTCTTTACCGTAAGGAACAGTTCGTCCATACGGTCGTCTAGAGCAATTACTTCATCCGCTAACTTTTCATCACTCGCAATAAACGAGTTCACGCTTTCGCGCACCATAGTGCAGGCAAGCTCGCCCATTTGCTCAATGTGCGTAAGCTCTTTGATATAAGGAGCGCCACCCAGCGTATATATTATTTCACCAATGTCCGAAGCCTGATCTCCGAAACGCTCGATGTCCGCAATCATTTTAAGTGCAGTAGAAACTTCGCGGAAGTCCTTTGCGACCGGCTGTTGCTTGAGAAGAATACGCATACATTTCTTTTCAATGTCCATTTCGTATTCGTCTACTTGCTTATCCATTGCAACGACGCTTTTGCCGAGTTCAGGATTTCGTTCTTTAATTGCTCTAATTGCCGTTTCTATCATACTTTCGGTAAGACGGCACATTTTTACGAGCTCCGTTTTAAGAGCTTGAAGTTCTTCTTCAAATATCTTTCTGACCGACATTTTACACCTCTATTATATCATACCTTTTTTGTTTTTTCAATAAATTAACCGAATCTTCCCGTTATATACCTTTCCGTTCTTTCATCCTTAGGATCGTAGAATATATCGTCAGTGTTGCCGAACTCGATAAGTTCTCCTAAAAGGAAAAAACCCGTTTTGTCCGAAATACGCGTTGCCTGTTGCATATTATGCGTTACGATAACGATTGTCATATCTTTTTTCAGCTCGTCACACAGCTCCTCGATTTTACCCGTTGATATCGGATCAAGCGCGCTCGTTGGTTCGTCCATTAAAAGAATCTTGGGCTTAACCGCTAAGGCGCGAGCTATGCACAGTCTCTGTTGTTGTCCGCCCGAAAGACCGAGAGCCGATTTATTCAGGCGGTCTTTGAGCTCCTCCCACATTGCGGAGGCTTTGAGCGAAGTTTCCACAATCTCGTCAAGCAATGCGCGCTTGGTTATACCGAAAGTTCTCGGCCCGTACGCGATATTGTCGTATACGCTCATTGGGAACGGATTGGGCTTTTGGAAAACCATACCGACGTTTTTGCGTAGTTCGTTTACGTCGATTTTGCCGTAGACGTCTATGTCGCCGATTTTGAAGTCACCCTCTATTCTGCAACCGGGTACGAGGTCGTTCATGCGGTTAAAACATTTCAAAAAGGTGGATTTTCCGCAACCAGACGGACCTATGAACGCAGTCACCTGCTTTTCGGGGACTTCCATACATACTCCTTTTAACGCCTGAAAGTCGCCGTACCAGAGATTTGCGTCTTTGACCGAAATATTCTGTTTATATTCTTGATTTAACTTATTTTTCACTTCTTATACTCCTTTTAATCTTTTGTTTAATCTGCCTGCAATGAATTCGGCAAGGAGATTAAGTCCCAGCACGAGGACGATAAGAACTACTGCGGTAGCGTAGGCTTCGTTTACGTACCAGCCTTCGCCCGCAAGTCTGTACAGCGCAACTGCAAGAGTGGCGTTACTGTCTAAGTATCCGCTCGGCATTGCCGATATTACAGATCCCATAGTGTAGATGAATGGCGCGGATTCGCTTATTACTCTACCCATACTGAGTATGATTGCTGAGAGTATTCCGGGCAACGCAGAGGGCAGTACGACTTTGAATATAGTACGCATTTTGCCGGCGCCGAGAGCCAGGCTTCCTTCCCTGAGGCTGTCCATAACGGACTTAAGACTTTCCTCGGTGGAGCGGACTATGGTCGGCAAGAGCATTATGCTTACGGTAAGCGAGCCTGCGAGAATGGTAGACGTGCCTTTAATGATTACAACGAAGGTAAGCATACCGAACAAACCGTATACGATAGACGGAACACCGCTTAAAACATCTATCGCGCCACGGATAAGACGAACGAAGATATTGTTTTTTTGCGCGTACTCGTTTAAGAATATCGCCGTGCAGATACCGATGGGGACTGCTATTACAAGGCTTAACAGTACCGTCATTAAAGTAGTTATTATGGACGGAAGTATGGTTATTTCCTCGCTATTGAACTGATACTCACCGAAAAGCAAATTGGGATGAGTAAAAAGATAGGGCGCGCCCTGTACGAAGATAAATCCGATTACGAGCAGTAGCGCCGAAGCGGACAGTATGCCCGAACCGATTGCAAAGCCTGCGCCTATCTTCGATGAGTTGATCTTATATTTGACGCCGTCTTTTACTTCGCCGATTTTGTTTTTTATCTTTATTAGTTTGCTTTTGAAAGCGCCGGGTTGTTTATTCTCTTTACGATCTTCTTTTCTTTTAAAAATCTTGTTGAAAGCTTTGGATATAAAGCCCTTTCCGTTTACACCGCATGCTATCGCTCTTTTGGATATTGCGCCGAAAATGAGGTTTACTATAAGTACGAAGAACAGAAGGACTACGCCGGTTGCAACGAGCGCGCCTTGCTGTACCTCTCCGGCGTAACCCATTTCCATTACGATATTAGCGGTAAGCACACGGAAACTTCCGAACAGACCGTCGGGATATGCAACCGAATTACCTGCAACCATAACGACCGCCATGGTTTCACCGAGCGCTCTGCCTATGCCGAGAACGAGCGAAGCGAATATGCCCGAACGGCTCGCCTTTACCATAGTTCCAAACACCGCGCGTGAATGGCTTGCGCCGAGAGCAAGCGCGCCTTCGTAGTACGTGCGAGGTACTGCTTCAAGGCTGGTTTTTGATAAAGATACTACGGTAGGCAATATCATTATGCCGAGAATTATCGAGGTTGCAAGCAGTCCGCTTCCGTTATTGGGAGCAAAATTTGCAAGGAGCGGTAACAGAAATACTATACCGAAGAAGCCGTAAACGACCGAAGGTATGCCTGCAAGCAGGTTTATCATTGACGAGAATACTTTCTTTAATTTCTTAGGGCAGTAAAACGCAAGGAATACTGCCGTAAAAAAGCCGAGCGTGCCTCCGATAGCGAGCGCACCTACGGTAGCGAGGAGCGTACCCACGATCATTTTGAATATTCCGTAGCTTCCTGAAAGCGTTTCCGTCTCAAAGGTATCAAGTCTGTCGGGCGACCATTTGTCTCCGAACAGGAAATCAAAAAATCCTATTTTACCGAGGGCAGGAATACCTCTTATAAGCATGAAAACGAAAATCGCGATAACGGCGATTACGCATATAACCGCCGCTACCGTGAATATTACACATCCTGCTCGTTCTTTTACTTTAGAGCTTATCATAATTAACCTAATTCGCCGAACTTCGTGATCTGACCGCTGAAGATGTCGTAGAGCTGAGCCAAGGTGAGGTCGTTAACCGTTTCGTTGTTATTGTTCACTACTACCGCTACTGCGTCAAGACATACGTTGAAGCTGTCGATGCCGTCTTCCGCTACGGAGGCCGAAGAAAGTCCGATTACATTTCCTGCGTTGTCGTTCTTAACCGCCGACTTACCTACCGACGAGCCCTGAAGGTCGAGGGTGAAGATTGCGTCTGCCGTCGTGCCGTAAAGGTCGGCGTAACCTTCCATAGCGTTCTTGATGAATTTTTCCATGGAGGTCGAGCCGTTGATAACAATTTTATCACCTTCAGGAAGAGTAGCCTCGGCAGTGAAATCTTCAACGGGGATAGCCGTTTCGCCTACGTTAGCGCGCATTGCCGGATCGGAAAGATAGATGCAACCTGTTTCATCTGCGTGATCTTCGCTCGCTTCGCTCTTTAAATACGTAAGGAAATCGGAAGCACGCGCGGTAAGCGTGACGTCGGAATTAGTCATAATAACGAAAGGTCTCTGGATTTTATAACTTCCGTCAAGCACGGTAGTTGCGGAAGGCGCTACGCCCTCTACTCTCACAACCTTAACGGTGTCGTTTACCGAACCGAGGGATACGTAACCGATTGCGTTAACGTCGTTTGCGACTTTTGTCATTACGTTACCCGTTTCCTTCTGTATATCCGCTTTGTCGGTAGTGTTATATACTTTCTGACCGTTAGCGTCCTTTTCTTCGAGATAATGTTCGCCGTCGGTTACTACCTTATCGAACGCTTCTCTCGTTCCACTACCTGCTTCTCTTACCACTACGGTAATGTTCTTTTCACCGCCACAAGCAGTAAATCCGATTGCCATCGAGACGATGGCTACGCTTGCAAGCAAGACTGCTAAAAACTTTTTCATAGTTTCTCCTTAATTTTTTCATGATTGATTTTGTACCCTAAGTATACACCTCATAAAACAAAGAAACTATCACGTCTGCGTTTGGAAACAGTAAAGTTTTTGTAAAATAAAAAACCTTTCCTCGCAAGCGTGAGAAAAGGTTTTTTGCTGTTATAGTTTGTAATTATCCGAATTTTACTTTCTTAGCCATGGACTTATAGCCCTTAATCATAAACGCTCTGCCGATAGGGCGAGGCAAGACGTTATAGAACGTAGCGTAGGAACGGTGCTTCAATTTTCCGTAGAGCCACTTGTCGTGCTCCTTGATTTCTTTCCAAAGCGTCTTTAACGCTTGATACTTTTCCTTAGAAGGCTCGGCTACGGTAAAAGTAATGGTTATCATCATCAAGCAAGACAGCGCGTGAGCCATATATTTGGCAAGAGCAGGTTCGGTCTTTTTGATTTCGCGCAAGTCGTGAGCAAGCGCCATAATTTTCATTACTCTGTTTTGCTGTTCGGTACGCTTTGCAAACACTGCCATATTAACGGACTGATCCGCTCTACCGATAAAATAACGGTATAAATCCACGTCGATATAGAACATAGTTTTAACGTAAGGGAGCGGAGTGTAAGCGAAAATATTGTCAACGTAGAAGGTGTGCTTAGGGAGCTGAAGTTTGCACTCGCGCAAAACCTCCGTCCTATACATAAGCGAATGCATAAGGAATACTTCGGAGCCGTGGAAAGGCTTTACGTCCTTCCAGCCGAAGAATACGTCCGTGGGCATTTTCTTCGTAAACTTGCGAACGTAGAAAGTATTATCCTCCACGTGTTCGTACACGAAATTAGTAAGGTAAAGGTCGGGAGTTTTTCCCTCTGCAAGGTGTTTTTTAATGGTATCGAGTACGGTTTTAAGCGCGTCGGCGTCTACCCAATCGTCGCTGTCAACGACCTTATAGTACAGACCGGTTGCGTTTCTTATTCCTTGATTAACGCCCTCTCCGTGACCGCCGTTTTCCTGATGTATTGCCTTGCAGATAGTGGGATACTTCTCGGCGTACTCGTCGGCTATTACCGCAGTACCGTCCTTTGAGCCGTCGTTGACTATGATAATCTCAACGTCCTCTCCTCCGACGAGAATACTATCTATACACTTTCTCATATATGCTTCCGAATTATAGCTCGGAATTGCAAAACTAATTAATTTCATAAAATTATATCCCTATTCCCTTATTTCTTGTTAACATATTATAACATATGATTGACAAACTTGCAATAGCTTAATCAAATTTTTTTAACGCAAAAACATATTTTATAGCGAAAAAAGACCGCAAACGGCCTTTTTTCATATTACTCTATTCACTTTTCAAAATTTCCACAAGGTGATTAATAGTCTCCGTCGAAGTTTCGGGGTGAACCGCAAAGGGGAAATTCAATCCAAGTCGGTCGTATTTTTCAGAGCAAAGCTTGCGAAACGGCAATAATTCGACTTTGTCTATTACGTCAGCAAAAGGGCTTATAATTTCTTTCAAAAGGCGGATATTTTCCTCGCCGTCGTTTATGCCCTCGACGATTACCTGCCTTATCCAAAGGCGCTTGCCCGCTTTCTTTATTTTGCGCGCGAAGTCCAACGCTTGCGCCAAACTACCGCCCGTATATTTTCGGTAGTCTTCTTCGTTCGTAAACTTAACGTCAAGCAGGGCAAGGTCTATGTTTTCTATCAATTCGTCTACGTCTTCGCCGGCTACGTTTCCGCTCGTGTCTACCGCTACGTGCAGTCCTTCCTTCTTAAGAAGGCGCGCTAAGGCAGTAAAGAACTTTGCCTGCAAAAGCGGTTCTCCACCGCTGAACGTCACTCCGCCTTGCGCTATGTACGGCTTATACCGCAAAATTTTTTGGGCAAGCTCACCTGCCGTAACCTCCTCACCTTTCTCCGTCCACGTTTCGGGGTTATGACAATAAGCGCAACGGAGCGGACAGCCTACTCCGAACACTACCGTTCTCAGTCCCGGTCCGTCTACTGCGCCGAGGGACTGAATACCGCTTATTCTGCCCTTTTCAGACGAAAGAGTGGAAAGTTCTGCTGATAACTTCACGTTGTTGCTCCTTGGTGAGCTTGTGGAAATTAACGGCGTAACCGGATACACGGATCGTAAGGTTGGGGTACGCATCGGGGTTGTTCATTGCTTCCACGAGTTTTTCTCTATCAAGCACGTTTACGTTGAGGTGGTGGGCGTTCTGCGCAAAATATCCGTCGAGTATGCTTACGAGGTTGGATTTACGCTCGTCCAGATTCTTGCCGAGAGCGTCGGGTATTATCGAGAACGTGTTGGAAATTCCGTCACGGCAGTCTTCGTAAGAGAGCTTTGCTACCGAGTTAAGCGAAGCAAGCGCGCCGTTGGTTTCGCGGTTATGCATGGGGTTTGCGCCCGGAGCGAACGGTTCGCCCGCCTTTCTGCCGTCAGGAGTCGCACCCGTTTTTTTGCCGTAAACGACGTTGGAAGTTATAGTCAACGCAGAAAGCGTGTGGATTGCGCCTCTATACGCAGGCGTCTTGCGAAGCTCGGTTATGAACTTATGGAGCACGTCCTTTGCGATAGAATCCACTCTGTCGTCATCGTTGCCAAACTTGGGGAAGTCGCCCTCGGTTACAAAGTCCACGATAACGCCGTCCTCGTTTCTAACAGCCGTTACTTTGGCGTACTTAATCGCGCTTAAGCTGTCGGCAATAACGCTCAATCCCGCTACGCCGAACGCCATTAAGCGTTCGACCTTAGTGTCGTGGAGCGCCATCTGTATTTTTTCATACGCGTATTTGTCGTGCATAAAGTGGATAACGTTCATCGTTTCAACGTACGTTTTAGCCAACCATTCGAGATAGTAATCAAGGCGCTTAACTATTTCGTCATATTCAAGTACGTCCTTTTCGTATACCGGCATTTCCGGTCCTACCTGCATGAAGTAACGTTCGTCCTTACCGCCGTTAAGCGCCATAAGGAGCGTTTTGGGCAGGTTGCAACGCGCGCCGAAAAACTGCATTTGCTTGCCCAGCTTCATACTGCTAACGCAACAAGCAATCGCGTAGTCGTCACCGCTTATGGGGCGCATTACGTCGTCGTTTTCGTACTGAATGGAGTCCGTTTCCGCAGAAACTTTGGTTGCGTATTTCTTAAACGCATCGGGAAGATCTTTTGACCAAAGCACGGTAAGGTTGGGTTCGGGTGAATAGCCAAGGTTATAAAGCGTGTGGAGGAAACGGAAAGAGTTTTTCGTAACGAGAGGACGTCCGTCTTCCCCCATTCCGCCCACCGATTCTGTTATCCACATCGGATCGCCTGCGAAAAGTTCGTTATATTCGGGCGTGCGGAGGTGGCGCATGGTGCGGAGTTTAAGAACGAAGCCGTCGATTATTTCCTGTACGCCTTCCTCGTCCAAAGTGCCTTCCGCAAGGTCACGCTCGGCGTAAACGTCAAGGAAAGTGCCTACTCTACCTAGACTCATTGCCGCGCCGTTCGGCTCTTTGTTCGCTGCAAGATATGCAAAGTATAACCACTGCGTCGCTTCA
>JAFTMM010000004.1 GCA_017452405.1 Clostridia bacterium
AATTTAGGGATAATATTTTTAGTTTTTCTGTTAAGTAGCTCCAAATAACAATACTCAATTTTGCTTCTTCTAAGAGAGAACGTATTTTTTAAATCATCTTTTAGCGATAATTCAGTGCAATCGTTGCAGTTGTTACAATTGTATCCGAGTTGCCTCTTAGGACAATGCGTAAGATTCATTAACGTAGTTTTTCCATATACGTATATAGCGGAAGAACCCTCCAAATCGGCGCATTCAATCGACATTATTGAGGGCAGATTGAGATTTGATGAAAGTATATTCATTCCTATTCCCAAAAGAATTTTCTTATCTTTGCAAAGTTCAAGCGCATATATATTATTTGCAACGTATCCGTCAAATAAGTCTTCTTTTAAAATATTAATTAAAATCTCAATATCTGCACCACGAGCTTCTATTGGCATATCGAGAAGCGCGGGTTTTGTAATTTGTTTTAAAAAATTCTTTATAGCAGTAACGCGATAGCTTTGAGGTGATAAAATCACGATATCGGCAAGGTTGCAAGTATTGATATCGGTATATTCATCAACGATTGCAATCGTGCATTTGTCAGGCAAACTGTAAGGAAATGATACTATGTCAGACATAACACCATGCATTTTTGAAGTATTTTGCATGATTTTTTCGCATTTAATAAAATCAGCACCTTTTATTTTTGATCCAATCAATTCAGCTAACTTTCCGCTTTTGGTGAGATGTAGTTCGTCACCGGCTTTAACGTTTCCCTTATATTTAAGACTACCTCCGGCATAATATGCGCTTCCGACTTCATTGCCGTTTCTTAAAATTTTATAGCCATCCCCTATTTGCGCGTTAAATTTTTTATCGGGAATTATTACACCGTTTGACACGCGAATGATTTTTGCTTTACGCAGTCCAATGTGGTTTTGTTGCGTAGGATATACTACGTCAGCTTTGCCGTCGTTTATATACGCCTGCGAGAAATTACCGCGATTAAAAACTATTTTCAAATTGTCTTCATCATTTGTCCGTGGTTGTCCGAGCGCCCATCTTTTATAAACGTCGGTTACTACTCCAACGTATTCGGGACTTTTCAGTCTTCCTTCTATCTTAAGAGAGTCGACACCGAGCTCCTTAAGTTTACCTAAACTGCCAAGCATATTAATATCTTTTGCCGACAGCATATAACCGCTTTTAAATTTATTTTTTGAAGAAAGTACGTACTTTTTTCTACACAGCTGTAAACATTTTCCCCTATTTCCGCTATAACCCGAAACCATCGCCGAAAAATAACAATTTCCCGAGAATGATACGCAATGCGCGCCGTGCACGAAAAGCTCAATTTCAAGTTCGGTTTCTTTTTTAATTTTAGCGACGTCCTCTGCTAAAACTTCGCGGGAAAGTACCACTCGGTCGAAACCTAATTTTTCCGCAAACTTAGCGCCGGGCAGATTATGCACGCCCATCTGCGTGCTAGTATGGAATGAAACGTTCGGAAACTGCTCGCGAAGTTTTAAGTACAGCCCGAGATCTTGAATGAGAAATGCGTCTACGTTTGCGTCAGTTGCCTTTTTTACCGTCTCTATAGCGGACTTCGTTTCAAAAGTTTTAATTAGTGTGTTTAACGTAAGATAAACTCTTACGCCTCTTTCGTGACAATATGAAACCGCAAGGCGGAGCTCTTCATCTGAAAAGTTATCCGCCTTGCTTCTTGCGTTAAAGTCTTTAGTTCCGAGATATACGGCGTCTGCACCACAGGCTACTGCGGTTTTTAAAGCTTCCATATTCCCGGCAGGCGCAAGAATCTCCATATTATCTGAGTTCCGCTCCGTGTTTTGTTTTCATTTCATTCATAGCCGACAGCATCATTTTTTGGATATCTGCGTCTGCAAGAGTTCTTTCTACAGATCTAAACCTAAGCGAGAACGCTACGCTCTTATAGCCTTTTTCAATCTGCTCACCCTTATATACGTCAAAGAGTTTAACGTCCTCAAGCGCTTCTCCGCACGCCTCTTTTACCGTAGCAATAAGTTCGCCTACGGGAACCTCGTCTTTTACTATTACTGCAAGGTCTCTATTCACGCAAGGGAATTTCGATATTGCCGAGTATTTGACTTCACTCGTCGGCAGATCGAGAAGTGTGTCCAAATCAAGCTCTGCAACGTAGGCTTTACAGCTTATGCCGTAGTTATCGGCTATAGTAGGATGAACTTCACCGAACGAGCCGATTACCTTACCGTTAACGTAAACGTCTGCGCTGATTCCGGGGTGAAGATAAGGCTGAACGCTGTACTTAATTGAGTAATCCGCCTTAAAGTACGCCATTACTGCATTGACCAAATTCTTCATAGCAAAGAAATCTACGGCAACAGCGCCGATTGCAAGAGCGTACTTTTCATTCGGCAGTTCGCCCTTACCGTTAGGCAAGTATACTCTTCCGAGCTCAAACAGCTTAAAGTCTTCGTTTCCTCTCGACTTATTGAGCGCAATGGTGGTAAGCATACTGTGAGTAAGCTGAGTACGCATAACTGCCGTATCTTCATTGAGTGGATTACGGAGCTTGAGCAT
>JAFTMM010000043.1 GCA_017452405.1 Clostridia bacterium
CAACACCGTGGGAATTATAGACGCGGACTATTTTGGCGCGGATAACGAAGGGCATATTATGATTAAGATGACAAACCGTAGCGACGTTGATCTCGTAGTGGAAAAGGGCAAGGCGTTTGCGCAAGGCATATTCCTCGCCTATTATCTCACCGACGACGACGAAGCGGACGGCGTGAGAACGGGCGGTTTTGGTAGTACGTCTAAATAATTGCATAAGTGTCAATAATAATAACGAAAGGTTTTTAAAAACTGTTAATTGCAAAATTCAAAGGTTATAAGGACTATTAATGGAAGAGTACAAAGATGAAGGTTTGTCAATTGGCGAAATATTCAAAGTAATTTATAAAAGATTGGGTGTTGTTCTTGCTCTTACGGCGAGTATAATGACGATAGGCGTGCTTGCCGTTGCGATCATAGTTAATCCACTCATAACGTCGTATAGTATTAGGTTTACGGTGGACTATCCGGGAAGCGAAAGCATGCGTTATCCTGACGGTACGGTTTTTCGCTATAAGGAAATAATTTCGCGCGAAAATCTTGAAGCGGTTTCTGACTCTGACGACGACTTTGAGAGTATAAACGCTGAGGCGCTTTATAAAAACGACGCAATTACGATAACCGAAGAGTCTACTCCTGACAGTTCCGCGCGTAAGTACGTTATAACGGCAAAATCACGCTACTTTGACGACGTAGAAATTGCCACCTCGTTTATTCGCGCGCTTGCCGAAAGCCCCGTTCGTTACGTGAACTCGGCTATGGGCGCAATAGACTACGCGGTGTATCTCACTTCTTACGAGAGCGCAGACGTTAAGACGTACGAAGAAAAGATAGATTTTCTTGCCGACCAACGCGATTATATTGTTAAAAAATACGACAACTTGATCGACGTTTTCAGCGAGGATTATACCGTACTCGGTAAGACGCTTGCTACCTACCAACAGAATGCTAAAAATGCGTTCTGCGAAGACGACGAGGCGCTTCTCCGTAACGAGCTAGACGCAAATCTCTACGTGCTCGGAATGAGCAAGCGAGAGCTTGAGTCGCAGAAAACCATTCTTCAAAAAGAGCACGACAGCAATAGTATTGCGAGAATAGCGCTGGAAGAAAAGCGTAGCGAGCTTGTTGCAGAGTTAGCAAGGCAGGGCATTTTATCATCAAGCGAAAACTTGTTAGCGCCCTATAATAATAAAATAGTCGAGTACGTTGATCGTAACGCGCAAATAGAGCAAGAAATTGTGGACGTAGAGAATAAGATTGCCAATCTTGACTCGGAAAGCAACGATAAGACGGCGTTTGAAAACAAAATGGACGAATATAAGTCTGCTCTTGAAGACGCTACCGAAAAGTATAAATCGGTAAGCGCAACTGTATATAGCGGTGAGTCGGAAACGGTATTTGACAGCTATTCAGTCAAAGAGGAGGGCAACCTCGGATTACCTATCGCCTTCTTGATCAGCTTGCTCCTCGGACTCGTTGCAAGTTCAGTCATAGTCTGCGCTATGGATCTACCCAAATATATCCGCGATAAAAAGCAACCTAAAACAGAAACGCCGGAAACGTAAAAGCGATTTATCGTTATATAAAAGAAAGAGAATCAGTCAAACCGTTGCCAAATACTCGGCAACGGTTTTTCTTTTATTCGACAGTTTACTCCTTGACTTGCAGTCATGAAGTTGTTATAATAAACAAAACGAGGTTTAATGGAGTGGAGGCGAGTATGTCCGACATCAGCAAATACATAGACTACGGCGACGCGCCGATTGTAGAGTTTTATCGCGTTTGCGAGGAAATGCCCAACGTGAAATTTATTCTTGCAGAGCGCAAAATAAGCGAGCTTCTTATGATAATCGCAACGTCGAGCAAGTTGCAGGACGTTATCGCGCGCGCAGTCAAAGGTTTTAACTTTCGCTCCGCTCTTACGAACGCAAGAATTCGTACGGGCAGACGACAGACGCTCCTTATGCCGACGGATGCGCGCCAGCAAATCGCTTTTGCCGTTAACCTTTTATACGCAATCGATACCAAAGCGCTTCCGTTGCAAGACTTTATAGAGGAGTTTTATTGGT
Source organism: Clostridia bacterium (assembly GCA_017452405.1). Taxonomy (GTDB): domain Bacteria; phylum Bacillota; class Clostridia; order Christensenellales; family Pumilibacteraceae; genus Protoclostridium. The sequence goes on from JAFTMM010000043.1 coordinate 2,067, forward strand.
CGCAGAGCGGAATAAACTTTTCCTTTTCGCTATTTGCGCACAGCGTTGTGTTGCCTCTTAGGGCGAGCGTAGAAGCCGAGCTTGCTCCAAAAGCTCCCGAACCCATTAAGCAGGAGCCAACGCCCTTAGAAGAAGAACCTATCCTTACGCCGTCTGCCATACTTCCAAAAGACGCGAGTGAGGACGTAATCGAACGCTTAGCGGACTTGTGCGAGATAGCGCATGATGAAAGCGATATTACGGCAGAGGAAAAAAAGGGTTTATACGCCAAGGCTACGGCGGTGCGCGAAAGTATTAACGGCGACGGAATTGCTCTCCGCGCGTCCATGAGCGAGCTGATCGAATACGTAGGCGCAGGCAGGTTAGCCGAAAGGCTTAAAGAGCGCGTAGAAGAGCTGGATGAAACGCTCAAACATTACGAAGTTTAAAGGACGAAGGATGATAGAAATCGTAGGAAAAATCGGATCGATGGCGCTCATCGACGAGAAGCATAAAGATATTGACTATAACAAATTTGCAATGATCGGGCATTGGCTGAGGCCCGGTATCGTGTGGGTTACTTCGGGCGCAGTGGAAATCGGGCGTCTGGACTACGTTCGCCGTCACGGCAAGGAGGCGACGTCGGCTACGGCAGACGAGCTCAAGACCGACTACTCCGCAGAGGGACAGGCGATACTCATGGAGACTTACCGCCGATTCGTAAACCCTAATTACTCGCTCCGTCAGGTGCTTGTCGAACACGACCACTTCAACAACGAGGTGTCTAGAAGCCACATTCTTTCCATGCTCCGTCGCGCGGTTACGCAGGGCGCAATTCCCGTTATTAACTATAACGACGCAGTAGCGGTGGAGGAGCTTCGCAAGACCGAGATTGCCACTCTTGAAGCGGAGGGCAAAAGCCACGTCGAACTCGTGGACAACGACGAGACGGCGGCTCAGACCGCGCTTCTCACCGGCGCAAAAACCCTGCTAATACTGACCAAGCTGGACGGAGTATATAGGGATATCAACGATCCCGGCTCGCTCATTACCGAAATTACGGGCACGAAAGAGGAAGTGCTTAACAAGATTGAAGAGTACAAAAAGGGTTGTCACGGCGCAAGCAGAAAGGGCGCGAACGGTGCGTTTGCCAAGCTCGAATATATCAAGCCCTGCATTAAGGCGGGTATTGAGGTAATTATCGGCAGTTCCAATCACGATATAAGAAAGGTTCTTTCGGGCGAGAGTCCGAGAACTTACATTAAGGGAGTGTAATATCAGCAACGCTAAGGCATAAACCAGCCCTGAGCAGAACGTAAAGCAAGCATAGGAGAATTTAACTCCATAAAGGACATTTTTCTCTTTTTCAGTCGAGTATAAAATATCTAGCACAAGCACATAATATGAGTACTACGAAAAATTATCGGAGGAAAGTATGAAAGACTTGAAATGCGGACTGAAAGAATGTAAGTTCAACAAGGGCTACTCCTGTTGCAGTAAGAGCATCACCGTAGCCGAAAATACCGATTGCACGACCTATTCGCCCGATGAAGCGAAACGTAGGGTGCAGTTTGAATCGGCAAGCGATTTTATCCCTGCCAATTACAGCGTGGACACGGCGGTTGCCTGCTCGGCGGATTGCATATATAACGAGAATGGCAAATGTCGCGCAAGCGGTATCACGGTCATGACGGGTAATTCCAACGACGCACAGTGCATGACCTTCGTGAAAGAGTAAGAAAAAAGGTTGCGTAAGGCAACCTTTTTTTATTGGTAAAATTCGTTCTGATAGAATACGTTTGCATTAATCGCACGCCCGTGCTATACTAAGTTAAAGGAGAGTTTTATGAAAGTAGTAATAATCGGAGGCGTAGCAGGTGGCGCTACTGCGGCAGCCAGACTGCGTAGGCTGGATGAAAAAGCGGAAATAATTATCTTTGAGCGTTCGGGATATATCTCATACGCAAATTGCGGTCTGCCTTATTATATCGGCGGAGTAATCGAGGAGGAACGCGCGCTGACCTTGCAGTCGCCCAAAAGCTTTTTTAAGAGATATAACGTCAACGTAAAAGTCCGTCACGAAGTAACGGACGTAAATATTACGCAAAAGACGGTGACGGTCAAAGACTTGGCTAGCGGAAACGCATACGAAGAAAGCTACGATAAACTCATTCTTTCTCCCGGCGCTAAGGCAATCATTCCCGATTTTTGCAAGGCAAAGGACAGGGTTTTTACGCTTAGAACGGTGGAGGATACGCAGAAAATCCGCGCGCTTATAGAAGATAAAGCGGAGTCCGCCGTAATTATCGGAGGTGGTTTTGTCGGGCTGGAAATGGCGGAAAACTTAAAATTGCGTGGCTTAGACGTAACCGTTGTTGAGCAGAGCAGTCATTTGCTTAATACTATCGACGGAGATATAGCCTCGTTCGTTCACTCGAATTTAAGAGCGAACGGCGTAAAACTACTTCTCAGTTCGTCTGTAAGGGAAGTGCGTGAGGAAAACGGCGTGCTGATTACGACTACGGATAAAGGCGCGCTTAGCTCGGATTTGGTTGTGCTTGCGATAGGCGTTACGCCGGATACCGACCTTGCGAAAAAGGCGGGATTAAAACTCGGAATAAAGGGCGCTATTAGGGTGGACGGCAAAATGCAGACCTCTGCGCCCGACGTTTACGCCGTAGGCGACGCGGTGGAAGTAAAGCATTTCGTTACCGAAAAAGAGGCAGTAATTTCGCTTGCCGGTCCTGCGAACAAGCAAGGACGAATCGTCGCCGACAATATTTGTGGTTTGCAAAGCGAGTACAATGGCTCGCAAGGTTCGTCGGTAATCAAGCTCTTTGATATGACGATTGCTACTACGGGCATAACCGAAACCGCATGCAAATCGGCAAAATTAGACTATGAAAAAGTTATTTTATCTCCGCCTTCGCACGCAGGGTATTATCCGGACGGTAAGGTAATGACGATCAAACTCCTTTATGAAAAGGCGACCGAGAAAATTCTCGGCGCGCAAATCGTGGGCTACGACGGCGTAGACAAGCGCATAGACGTTATTGCGACGGCAATGCGCGCTTCTCTCAAAGTTACAGAGCTTGCCGAGCTCGACTTAGCCTACGCACCTCCATATTCTTCAGCCAAAGATCCCGTTAATATGGCAGGCTTTATCGCAGAAAATATCGCTAGCGGACTCGTTAAGCAATTCCATTACGAGGATATCCCCACGCTCTACGGGCGCGACGACGTAATACTTCTCGATACCCGAACGATAACGGAGTACGAATGGGGGCACGCCGACGGTTTTATCCATATTCCGCTCGACGACCTGAGAAACCGTTTGGGCGAACTTGATAAAAATAAGAAAATTTACGTTATGTGTCAGAGCGGACTGCGCAGTTATATTGCGGTCAGAATTTTAGTTCAGCACGGCTATGACGCCTTTAACTTCTCAGGCGGTTATCGGCTTTACGCAAGTATGCGCGGTGACGAAATGGCTAAAGAA
>JAFTMM010000044.1 GCA_017452405.1 Clostridia bacterium
ACTATATAGCCACTTCAATATCGTATTTTTTATCGCAAGCGACGTAATTTTCCAGCTTAAAGTCCTCTAAGCGGAAGTCGTAGAAGTCTTTAACGGACGTATTCATAACCAACTTGGGTGCAGGGTGCTGAGGATTCTTTATAATCTCTTTGACGATAGGAATATGACGGTCGTAAATATGCGCGTCGGCGATAACGTGTACGAATTCGCCTACTTCCAGCCCGCTGACCTGAGCTATCATGTGCATAAGGACGCTATACTGCGCTACGTTCCAATTGTTAGCCGTGAGCATATCCTGCGAACGCTGGTTGAGTATGCCGTTGAGCGTATTACCGCTGACGTTGAAGGTCATGGAGTACGCGCAGGGGTACAAGCCCATTTCGCTAAGTTCGTGGTGGTTGTATATATTCGTCATAATTCGACGGCTTTGCGGATTGTGCTTTAAGTCGTAAAGCACCCTGTCCACCTGATCGAACTCACCCTCTGCGTATTTATGCTTAACTCCGAGCTGATAGCCGTAAGCTTTGCCTATCGTGCCGTTTTCATCCGCCCAACTATCCCAGATATGCGACTTTAAGTCGTGAATGTCGTTGGATTTTTTCTGCCAAATCCAAAGCAGTTCGTCAATTGCCGACTTAATAAACGTCTTGCGAATGGTAATTATAGGAAATTCCTCTTTGAGATTATAGCGGTTGACAATGCAGAACTTCTTTATAGTATGCGCAGGAGTGCCGTCCGCCCAATGCGGTCTGACCTCCAAATTTTCATCCGAGTAGCCGTTTTCCAAAATATCCGTAAGGTTTTCAACCAAGATTTCGTCCGCTCTGCTCATACGCTTTCCTCCATTGCCCGTTTTTGTATATATTCAAGTCTTTCCGTCTGCCCGCTCACGTATAACAGTCCGATTACTGCCTCTAATGCGGTTGCGTGCATATAATCTGCGCCCGACGCGTTCTTTGCCTTATTATAAGGATGCGAATTGCGCGCTCTGTGCGCTACGCCCAGCTCCGTCTCGGTAAGTTCGCTCTCAATAGCGCGGTAAGCCTTAGCCTGCGCGGTAGCCTTAACGTAGTCACGACAATATGAGTTCATCTTGCTCGCCTTAACGTCCATATGCTCCACGGCGTAAGTACGGACGTATAGCCCGTATACTCCATCGCCTACGAAGGCAAGCGTAAGCGGATTTAGTTGTAAAGCCTTGCTTTCGGTCATAAGCGTATTATACCATAAGGTAAAGTGATTTGCAACAAAAAAAATAGCTCGACGTAATGACGAACTATAATAAAAAAGTTAGTCTACCACGGACATCTCGTCACATCAGTAGACTAACATACATATGATGACGAACTATAATAAAAAAGTTAGTCTACCACGGACATCTCGTCACATCAGTAGACTAACATATGATAAGGGGGAAAATGATGAGCTATTTAGTGACAAACAACGCATAGGTTTGTTTGTACTCATAATATACCACACGTCAAGCACAGCTGTCAACTATTTTTAATCACTTTTTGAATAAATTTTCAAAAAAATTTATAAAAATAATTTACTTTGTCGAAAGGCGTTTTTTTCGCTCCCTCGCTATGCGGTTATTTCGCACGAGAGCGTTAACGCTCAATGGCTGAAGTTCGCGCGAAGACGATACGTCTGACTTAGACAGCTCAAGAATCATTTCTTCGTAAACACCGATCTGACGCTCAAGCTCCTCGGCGTAACCGTCGGGCAGATTTGCTGTAAGAACTTCTTCGCATTTCGCCTCGCTTGCTATCTCAATTTCGACTACTTTTGGCTTTGCCTCTTGAGCCGTCTTAGACAGCTCCATATCCAATCCGATACGTTTTACCGGATCGGATAAAAAGCGATAAGCCTCGTTAATTTCCTCAAACATGGGCGCGCCCCGCTCTCCGACGAGATCGGGATGGTGTTTACGCGCAAGCTCGCGGTAAGCAATCTTAATCTCCTCCGCGCTCGCCTCGCGTTGTATTCCAAGTGTTGCGTAGTAATTTTTCACTTGCCTATTTTACTATAATCAAGCGCAAAAGTCAAGACTAAAAAAGAGACCTATTATATTCTTAAATAACACGAAATTGCTATGATAGTAAACACAATTAATATAATTTACAACAATATGATACTAATAATCACAAAATTCGTTGTTTTTATTATTAAAATAGTGAAAATTGCTTGACAAATTGCTGTCAATAATTTATTATACATAAAGTGGGTGTTTAAACGTACACCATAGAATGATTTGGGGTAAAATCGACTATTTTTTGGGTGGGCACAATGAAAAGAAAACTTTCAGAATTGGGTAAAGAAGAATTTAACAGTTTCCACGAGAACAAAGTTCACGGAAACGCGCTCCGTCCTTTTGCAAAGTACACGATGGTAATCGGCGATAAGCTCCCTGCTTACGCACCGCATTGGCATGAGGAAATGGAAATTATCAGAGTGCAGAAAGGTTCGGGCTCAATCTGCATTGACGACAAGTGGCTTTCGGTACACGAAGGCGATATACTTTTCGTCAATCCAAAGGTTATTCACTCTTTCGCTAGATTCAAGAAAGAGGAAATGACTGTTGAATCCATATTATTCAATCTGCATAGTCTTGAAAGCACGGACGCAGACTCCTGCACGGTCAAGTATCTTGCGCCGATCATCAACGGAGCTTATATCGTTACGAATATCGTTAGAACGAAGAGCCCAGAATATCACGTGTTCGACGAGAACATGACGACGATTATGCAGTCCTACAATGACGGAACTCCGGGCTGGGAAATGGCTGTTAAGGCAAATCTTTTCTGGATTTTATATCATCTTTATCGTTTGGGGCTTGTCAACAGAACGCAGAAGATCAACGAAGAAAAGGAACGCGATTCCCTCTCCCCCGCAATTAATTACATTAGAGAGAACTATGCGGAAGAGATTTTCATTCACAAACTTGCAACGCTTTGCGGATACAGCGACACGTATTTTATGAAGCTGTTTAAAAAGACGACTGGTATTACCTGTATAGATTACATCAACGGTCTTCGTCTTTCGCAGGCGGCAAACCATCTCATCTCGTCTTCGTCAAGCATTATCGACATAGCGCTTGCGGTCGGATTTAATAACGTATCTTACTTCAACCGCCAGTTTAAGTCGGTTTACGGCATGACGCCGAAAGAGTATCGCCGTCAGGGACGCGAAGCTACAGGCGAGCTCAGAAGAAAGACCGTTAAGCCTCTCCGCGAAACCTTCCTCGACTTCGACAAAAGAGGAATTTAAAGTAAATTGCGAAAACGTAAAAGAGCAAACTTTGAGGTTTACTTCATAGTTTGCTCTTTTTTCTATTGAGTTTTCCGATACGCTTACTTAATCCACAGCGTAAACGCAAGTATTACCAACACGCCGAGTGCGATACGGTAAGCACCGAATATTTTGAAGTCGTGATGTTTGATAAACTTCATCAAGAACTTTATTACAAGCATAGATACGAGATATGCGACCACCATTCCGACGATAAGTACGAGGATCTGCATGGGCATGAGCGCGTTCCCGTCAATAAAGTACTTGACAATCTTGAGCGCGCTTGCGCCGAACATGACGGGCACTGCAAGAAAGAACGTATATTCCGCCGCGACGAAACGCGAACAACCGAGAAGCATTGCGCCGAGTATGGTAACGCCCGATCGTGACGTTCCGGGGATAAGCGACAAAATCTGAATTACGCCTATTGCAAACGCGACTTTCCAGCTAAGCTGTTCAGTGCTCTCGATCTTAAAGGTTCTGCGTTTGTTAAATATCTCTATGGCGATAAACAGTACGCCGTATACTATAAGCATAATCGCGATAATGATAGGCGCGTTTAAGTTTTCCTCTATAATATCGTCAAGGAAAAGCCCTGCAACCGCAGCAGGCAAGCAACCGATAAGTACTTTACCCCACAGGCTTAGCGTGGAGCTTTTTTCCTCCGCCGTCTTTTTCTTCGAGAAAGGATTGAGCTTATTGAAGAACAGAGTCAGTACCGCGAGTATAGCGCCGAGCTGAATTACGACCATAAACATTTCGCTGAAAGCAGGCGTAAAAACGTCGGGCGCGGAGGTGGTAAATACTGCGTCGAAAAGGAGCATATGTCCCGTACTACTGATAGGTAGCCATTCCGTTATGCCCTCTATTATACCTATAAGGATTATCCTTAACCATTCGACGAAATTCATATATTTTCCTTATATGCCGTTTAGGTTAATATTATAACACCTTAAGGCGGAATAGTCAAGATTATGGGAACGCTCTTGCGAATTTAATACGCCTGTAAGCGAGGATTAACGGTCGCAGAAGCAGTAAAGTCGTTGCAAACGCGCAGATAATTTGCGGAATCATGGTTGTGAGCGAAGCAATAAAATACCCCTGCGCCGTCTCCGGAGAAAAGCCGTAAAACAGCGGTGTTATGACGTTGTCGATTAACGTAAAGCACGCGGTCAGGATAACCGCAAGAATTATTAATAAGACGTGAATTTTTACGTTCATTTTTCCGCCTAACAAGCGCCCAACTAAACCGAAAATAACGGCAAATAGGTTATAATACACGAGATAGAGGATTATCACGGTCGGAAAAAACCCGAAAATTAAACAGCGAAGAAGCGAAAAGGCATTTGCTACCAATAGCGACCGCCGAACGCCGAAGTGATATGCAAAACTCAAAAAAAGCACGGTAACGACTTCCACGCCCGAAACTGCGGAGAGCGCCAGCTGTCCGCCTACAAGTAGCGCGGTAAACACGCCTATTAAGGCAATATCTCGAACTTTCATCAGAACGTCTGATATACCCAGATGTAAACGTAACTATCTTTTACTTTTAAAGTTTCCGCACCCAAAATCGCAGAGCCGTATATCTTCTCATTATATTCAATAGTCCCCCAAGCTACATTGGAGTTATCTTCATCATCAGTATAGAGCATCCAACAGCTACTGTAATCAGCAGGATTGGAAATACCATTTACGGACGAGACCATTCCGCTTTTTATCTCAAATTCAAGCTCACCCGATTCTTTCAGGCTGGTCATGTATTCTACAAGAGTGGTTTCTTCGGTAAGCTCCATTTGTTCGCTTGATACCGTTATAACGATATACGTGTCCGATTCTTTGATAACTAACGGCTCTGTCGTTCCGCAAGCCGAGAATAGCGTTGCCGTAACGAAAATGCTCATAAGCATGAGCGTGCAAATTAAAAATTTTTTCATATGTACCTCCTAATAGATCCTTCGACTTCGCCTAACGGCTCCGCTCAGTTCGACGATACCAAAACGCGCCTAACGGCTCCGCTCAGGACGACGATACCAAAACGCGCCTAACGGCTCCGCTCAGGTCGACGATATCAAAACGTGCCTAACGGCTCCGCTCAGGTCGACGATATCAAAACGCGCCTAACGGCTCCGCTCAGGTCGACGATATCAAAACGCGCCTAACGACTCCGCTCAGGTCGACGATATCAAAACGCGCCTAACGGCTCCGCTCAGGTCGACGATAACCAAAAACAAACGACCATACTAAAATTGACAGACAAAATGCGCCTTTTTCGGGCGCACTAAAAAAT
>JAFTMM010000045.1 GCA_017452405.1 Clostridia bacterium
CTTGAAGGCGGTTCAAAGCTTCTCGAACAACCGGAATTTTCGAGTGTTAGTAAGGCTAAAGCTATGTTTAAGCTTTTGGAATCAAAAGAAAAGCTTGCGCCCGTACTTGGAGGTGGAGAAGTAGGACTTACAATCAATATTTCTCCCGATAACGACTCGGATACTGAATGCGCTATAGTAACGGCTAATCTCGAGGCTAACGGCGTGAATATAGGAAAAGCCGGCGTTATAGGCCCACTTAGAATGAATTATCCCAAAATTATTTCCGTGCTTGATTATATCGGAAAAACCATAAACGAATTGCCCGTTGGCAAAAATAACAAATAATGATTGGAGTAAATATGGACGAAGAATTGGAAAACAATCTTGATTCAAACGAAGAACAAACGCAGGAGAATTGTGACAAAGCGCGTATTGAAGAGCTTGAAAATGAAATTGCAGAGCTTGAAGAGGAGCTTGACGCGTTAACTGCGGAAAAAGAAAACGAGAACGCTAAACTTAAAGATATTAACGGCATGTACGTTCGTTTGCAATCGGATTTTGATAATTACCGCAAGCGCACGAACGAACAGCTTAAAAAAACTAAAGACGAGGGCGTTGCGGAAGCTATTACGAAAATTCTTCCCGTGCTTGACGTTATAAATCAAGCGTTACAAATGATTACCGACGACAAGGTTGCAGAAGGGGTAAGAATGATAGAACGTCAGCTTTTAAATGCCATGACAACGCTGGGAGTAAGCGAAATTCCCGCGCTTGGCAAAGACTTCAACCCCGACCTTCATAATGCAATGCTTCAAGTAAAAGCGGAAAAGAAAGAAGATGAAGGCAAAATAATGGAGGTATTCCAAAAAGGATACCAAATGGGCGATAGGATTCTTCGCCATAGCGTAGTTAAAGTAGCGCTTTAAAATTTAATCGTAAATTCAAAATTAATTAGTAAAATTTTCGGAGGATATATAAATGGGTAAAATTATTGGTATTGACCTTGGTACTACCAACTCGTGCGTAGCCGTTCTTGAAGGCGGTGAGCCGACCGTTATTACCAACTCGGAGGGCGCAAGAACGACTCCTTCCGTCGTTGGTTTTTCCAAAGACGGAGACCGTCTTGTAGGACAGGATGCAAAGCGTCAGGCTGTTGCAAACCCTGACAAAACCATAAGCTCTATCAAGAGAGATATGGGAACGAACAGAAAAGTAAAAATTGATACTAACGACTATTCACCGCAGGAAATTTCCGCAATGATTCTTGCAAAGCTTAAAGCGGATGCGGAAGCGTATATTGGCGAACCTGTTAGTCAGGCAGTTATTACCGTACCCGCATATTTCACGGATGCACAGCGTCAAGCTACTAAAGACGCAGGTAGAATTGCCGGTCTTGAGGTTCTCAGAATTATCAACGAGCCTACTGCGGCGGCGCTTGCATACGGACTTGATAAGGGCGGTGACGATAATCACAAGATTTTCGTATTCGACCTCGGTGGCGGTACGTTCGATATTTCTATTCTTGAAGTAGGTGATGGAGTATTTGAAGTAGTTGCGACAGCGGGTGATAACAAGCTCGGCGGTGACGACTTCGATCAGAAGATTATCGATTACCTGCTCGGTGAGTTTAAAAAAGAAAACGGTGTAGACCTCAAAAACGACAGAATGTCTATGCAAAGACTTAAAGAAGCTGCAGAAAAGGCAAAGATTGAGCTTTCTCAGCTTCAGAAGACTCTTATCAGCCTGCCTTTCCTTTCTTTCGGTCCTTCCGGTCCTATTAACTTTGAATGCGAACTTACGAGAAGCAAATTCGATGCGCTTACTTCCGATCTCGTTGACAGAACGATTAAGCTTTGCAAGCAAGCGTTGTCGGATGCAAGCATGACCGTTGGCGACGTACAGAAAGTAATTCTCGTCGGCGGATCGACCAGAATACCTGCCGTTCAGGAAGCCGTTAAAAACCTTACCGGTAAAGAACCGTTTAAAGGCATCAATCCTGACGAATGCGTTGCAATCGGCGCATCCATTCAGGGTGGCGTACTTGGTGGAGAAGTAAAGGACGTTCTTCTTCTTGACGTTACTCCGCTTTCGCTCGGTATCGAAACTATGGGTGGTATATTCACTAAGATTATTGAAAGAAATACCACAATTCCTACCAAAAAAGTCTCAGATTTTCTCGACTGCTGCAGATAATCAGCCTTCCGTTGATATTCACGTACTTCAGGGTGAAAGAGAGATGGCGGCGTATAACAAGACTATAGCTCGCTTCGAACTTGGTGGAATTCCGCCTGCACCCAGAGGTGTTCCTCAGATTGAAGTAACGTTCGATATTGATGCGAACGGTATCGTTCACGTGTCTGCTAAAGACAAGGGAACGGGTAAGGAACAAAGCGTTACTATTACCGCTTCGTCCAACCTTAGTGAAGAGCAAATTCAGGACGCTATTAAGGAAGCTGAGAAGTTTGCCGAAGAGGACGGAAAGAGAAAAGAACTTGTTGAAACCAAGAACAAGGCAGACGCGCTTATCTTCTCGATCGAGAAATTCTTTAAAGAAAACGGAGATAAGGTAGATCCTGCCGAGAGAGAAGACCTTGAAAGAGAAATGGATAAGGTAAAGGAAGTTCTTAAGGGTGATGATGCGGAAGCTATCAGAAACGCTGTTGACGAACTTTCCAAGAAGTCTAACGACGTTTTCTCGAAGCTTTACCAGCAAGCATCTGCAGAAGGTCAGCCACAGGGTGACGCGCAATAATTAGTGAAGAAATTAAGGAAAGCCCGCTATTTATCGGGCTTTCCTTACGATTTATTATGAAATACAAACAAATTACCGTAAAAGTAAAACACGAAGAAGCAGACGTGGCTTCCTACGCGATAATAGAAGCAGGAAGTGAGGGAGCGTCGGTCGTTGACGGAACGGACGTTAAGGAAGTCATTACGTCAAAATCAAATTGGGATTATTATGACAGTTCGCTTGATAATATTGATACGGCTTTTGCTTTTGTCACGGGCTGTTATAACGAAGATTTTGACTCGATTGCGCTTTCCACGCTTTTAAACGAGTATCTCGGGAGAGAGGTAGAACTAAACGTAAGTTTATGCGATTCCGTCGATTGGGAAAATGAGTGGAAGAAGTACTATAAATCAATGGACTTCGGTAAGATAGTTATCGTTCCTAAGTGGTTAAAGTACGACGGGGATAAATCAACCGTACTTATCGATCCTGGCATGGCGTTTGGCACGGGAACGCATGAAACTACGGGCATGTGCCTTAAACTATTATCTTCACTTGAAGATATGGAAAATAAAACAGTACTTGACGTAGGTTGCGGAAGTGGAATACTCGGAATTTCTGCTCTCAAAATGGGCGCAAAAGATTGCGCGTTAATCGACATAGATCCGCAAGCAGTCAGCGCAACCAAGTCTAATTTGGAGCTGAACGGTCTTTTTGCTACCGTGCTTGAAGGGGATCTTGCCGAGAAATATCACGGAAGCGCAGACGTAGTGCTTGCTAATTTGACCGCTGATATATTACTTAGACTAAGAGAATCTCTTCCCGGTGTTACACACGCAGGCAGTCTTATCATTATGAGCGGTATCATTAACGCGCGAATTGACGACGTTCTTAACGGCTTTATTAACGATGGAAAAGGAGAATTTTCGCTTGTAAATTCACTTCGCGAGGGCGAGTGGCAGGCGATAATGATTAAAAAGAATTGAGAAGATTTTTCGTTGAAAAAATAGAAAAACCGAGTTTGAACGTCTACGGCAACGAACGCAAACATCTTGCCGACGTTTTGCGCGCACGAGTAGGAGACAAAGTAATTCTTTGTCCGAACGACGGAAACGACTATGTTTATAAGATAGTTGGTTTTGACAAAAACTCCGTTAGCCTTAATTACGTTTCGGAAAATAAGAATGAGACTGAGCCCGAATTAATGCTTACTGTATTTGCCTCCCTTCTCAAAGGAGATAAGACTGAACTTGTAGTACAGAAATTAACAGAGCTTGGTGTTAAACGTATAACTCCATTTATAAGTGATTATACGGTTCAGAAATCAAAGAAAAACGAGCGGTTAAAAAGATCTGCTCACGAAGCTTCAAAGCAATGTGGTAGAGCAATTATTCCCGAAGTTACCGAAATAGTAAGTTTTGATCAAATGCTCAAAACGTTAGACAAATACGACACCGTTGTTTTTGCTTACGAAGACGCTTATACGAGCGGAAAAAGACTGTCGGACGTTATAAAGGGCAATGAGAAAACCATAGCTCTTGTCGTTGGACCTGAAGGTGGATTTTCCGAAAGGGAGGTCAACGCATTGACACTTGCAGGCTATGAGCCAGTTACGCTTGGCAAAAGAATTTTAAGAGCGGAAACGGCTTCGATTGCAGGTGCATCCGTCATAATGTGTCTAGCAGGGGAATGGTCATGAAAATCTGCGTATTAACGCTAGGCTGTAAGGTAAACGAATGTGAAAGCCGATCTCTTATAACGACTTTAAGAGAAAAAGGGCATGACGTAACGGAAGAGCTTGTTAGCGCAGACTGCTACGTAATTAATACGTGTTCTGTAACCGGAGAAGCTGACAGAAAGAGCAGACAGACAGTAGGAAAGGCTATTAAGGCAAATCCTGAAGCAAAAATTTACGTTTGCGGTTGTAGCAGTCAGCGCGATTCATCAGCATATGAAAAACACGAAAACGTAGTATTCATAACGGGAAATGGCACAAAATCGGATATTATTCAGTATGTTATGTCTGATATAGTACCTAAAAAGAAAGATTTTACGCGCGATATACCTAAGCATTTCGAGTATCTTGCCGTTCCTGCTCACGAAAAAACGAGGGATTATATTAAGGTACAGGACGGTTGCAATAATTTCTGCTCATACTGCATTATCCCTTACGTCAGAGGTAGATCACGGTCGCGCGATATTGACGACGTAATAAGAGAGGCAACGATTTCTGCAAATAGAACTAAAGAAATCGTTTTGACAGGAATAGACGTTTCTTCGTACGGTAAAGACGTTGGAAGCTCTTTAAAAGAACTTGCAGAACGTATGGCAACTATTCCGGTTATAAAAAGAATTAGTTCTTTCGAGTGCACGGTTATTGACGACGAACTTTTATCTACGTTGAAGTCAGCCGGTTTTTGCGACCACTTTCATTTGTCCTTGCAGTCGGGAAGTGATAAGATTTTAAAGAAAATGAATCGTCACTATACAACTGAAGAGTATATGGATAAAGTAAAATTAATTCGCAAGCATTTTCCTAACGCAGGAATAACCACGGACGTAATTACAGGATTCCCTACGGAGACCGAAGAAGATTTTTCAGATACTTATGAATTTATTAAAAACGTCGGTTTTTCGGATATGCACGTGTTTCCGTATAGTGAAAGAAAGGGAACGAAAGCTACGAACTTTCCTCAGTTGCGGATGGACGAGCGTAGAAGACGCGCGCGCGTGCTTGGTGTGCTGAAAGAAGAATCTAAATCGAATTTTCTAAAAAAACAAATCGGGCAGACTCTTTCCGTATACTATGAAGAGGATATGGCCGGATTGTCCGTAGGATATGCGGAAAATTACGTGCGGGTATATGGCAACGGAAAACCCGGTGAAATAGAGAAAAAAACTATTAGCGAGATTTATAAAGAAGGAGTAAAATAATATGAGCTGTGTATTTTGCAAAATCTTGAAGGGCGAGATACCGTCCGAAAAACTTTATGAAGACGAAGATATGTTCATTATCAGGGATATCGATCCCAAAGCTGAAAAGCACTATTTAATGATTCCTAAGCGTCATTATAAATTGATTGCAGATATGACCAAAGAGGACGGACTTGCTTTTCAGCGCGCAATAAGAAAAATTCCTACACTCACCGAAAATCTTGGTCTTCAAAGCGGTTATAGACTTGTGATTAATCAGGGTGATGATGCAGGACAGACTGTATTTCATCTTCACGTTCACATTTTAGCAGGACAACCGCTTGACTTTCCCGATTTAAGAAAAAAATAAGAAAATTAAAGTTTAATTCTTGACAAAGGGATTAAAAAATGATAGAATGCTTGAGTCAGTTGAAAAACTGTCAAATTTGACCCTTATGGGAAAGGTGGTGTAAACCGTGTCCGTAGTTAAAGTCGGTGAAAACGAATCGCTTGAAAGCGCTCTTAAGCGTTTTAAGAGAAAGTGCCAGAAAGATAACATTCTCGGCGATATGCGTAAAAAAGAATTCTACGAAAAGCCTTCCGTAAGAAGAAAGAAAAAGTCCGAAGCTGCTCGCAAGCGCGGAAATAAGGGTTAATTTTTACCTTGTAATTCATAGCTCCCGATATTTCGGGGGCTATATTTTTTATTTAAGGTTTTAGACTTTGTCGAAATTTCTCATTTTATATCCTTGAATTGCGCTTATTCGCTCTAAATTTGCAAAACAATAGCGGGTTTTGTCGAATACCGTACAAATTTCTCGCGAAATGATATAATGCAAAAAAACAGGAGGCTCGATTATGAAAAAAGAATTAAGCGAAATCAAAAAAAGGGCATTGCTTGCAAAGCAAAGAATGAAACTCGGTTATTGGCAGAAAATGCTGGAGGAACGTGATCGTATGATAACTGAGACGGCAGACAGCTCAAAACTTAATATTGCAAGCGATTTACGCAAAAAAGAATACGAAATAGTTAATAAAGTCGCTTTAGGCGACGATTTTGCGCAAAAAGAAGAGCGAATGTACGGCAGAGTTAAAGAAATACTTATGCGTGACGAGAACGTTACAAATCCTATAGGACAGCTTGTAGATAAAGAAGAATACGAGCAACTTGACGAGGCAAATAAACAGCGTTATATTCTCGAACTTTCCGCTAAATTCAGAGAGCTTAGAGAAAGGTATTATAAAGAAAAATCCAAATACGTTTGACTTCTGCGCTTTAGTGTGTTAAACTGTTTTTATCATACAGGCGGAGCATTAACGACGATGATCAGCAAACTCAAAAATGAAAATACGGACAGTTTTTACACTGCTATTTTGAACCTTCAAAGCATAGAAGAATGTTACGCTTTCTTTGAAGATATTTGCACTATTTCTGAAATTCAAGCAATGACTCAACGTTTTTACGTAGCGCGTTTGCTTGAGGAAGGCAAAACGTATCAAGAGATTTCTACTGCAACGGGAGCGTCTACCGCGACGATCAGTAGAATTAATAAATGCCTTGAATATGGCGCTGACGGTTACAAAATAGCGCTGGAGAGAATAAAGAATGCCATTTCTTGACGGACTTAACAGCGAACAAAAAGCTGCCGCGCTTGATACCGAAGGCGCAGTTCTCGTAACTGCGGGCGCAGGTAGCGGTAAAACGAGATTGCTTACATATAGAATAGCGCACATCATAGAAGATCTTGGCGTGCGCCCTTATAACGTTTTGGCAATTACGTTCACGAATAAAGCTGCCGAAGAGATGAGAAATCGATTGCAGGTTATTGTTGCCGAGTCTGCCGACATTTGGATTTCTACCTTCCATTCAATGTGCGCTAAGATATTGCGTAGGTTCGCAGACAGGTTGGGGTATACGTCGAATTTTACTATTTACGCTACCGACGAGAGTGAGCGCGCGGTAAAGCAAATAGTTAAAGACATGAACTTAGAAGGCGATAACGTAGTAAAAACTGCCTTGCACGCTATATCCGAAGCTAAGAATTTGGGATTAACTCCCGATCAATATGAAGAAGAATTTTCGTATTTGCCGGATATTAAAACTATTGTCCATATTTTTGAAGCGTATGAGTCTAAGCTCAAAGCTAACAACGCTATGGACTTTGACGACTTGCTTTTGAAAACTCACGAGCTCTTTTCACAACATATTGACGTGCTTGATTATTATAGAAGCAAGTTTATGTATATCCACGTTGACGAATTTCAAGATACCAATGCTATTCAGTACGGACTCGTACGTATGCTTGCTTCAAAATATGGCAATATATTTGCAGTAGGTGACGAAGATCAAAGCATTTACGGTTGGCGTGGCGCAGACGTTACGAACATGCAAAGCTTTATTGAAGATTTCGGCGCTAAGATTTATAAACTCGAACAGAACTACCGCTCGACTAAGAATATTCTCACGGCAGCGAATAATCTTATCAAAAACAACGTTTCCAGAATAGACAAAAAACTGTGGTCTGATCTTGGTGACGGTGAGCAGATCTCGTGCTATAGGGCGTCTACGGAAGCGGAAGAGGCGGATTTTGTCGTTAATACTATAAATAAATTACTTCGTGAAGGTTATAGACCGCATGATTTTGCAGTACTCATGCGCGTTAACGCTTTAACCCGCTTACTTGAACAACGCTTTATGCAATACAATTTGCCGTATAAAGTTTACGGTGGTTTCAAGTTCTTTGAGCGAAAGGAAGTAAAAGATATTCTCGCATATCTTCGGATACTTGCAAATCCTTTTGATGACGACGCTATATTAAGGGTTATTAATTTCCCAAAACGCGGTATCGGTGACGGTACAATAAAACAGCTCGTGGATATATGCGCTTTTGAAGGAATTAAGCTCTTTGACGCGCTCACACACGTTGAAAATCTTGCGCTTAGTTCGTTAGCGATTAAGAAGCTTAAGCCGTTCGGTGAGCTACTTTGCGAGCTTTCTGTTTCGGCTAAAATGCTTACGGTTGCCGAACTTACCGAAAAGATTATCAAAGACGCTAAAATTCGCGAAGTTTATGCCGAAGATACTGAAGAGAATACAGCAAGAAAGCTCAACATTGACGATTTTCTTTCTTCGGTGCATGAGTTTGTCAATAATCGTGGCGGTACTTTGGACGAGTTTCTTGAAGAAGTCACGTTGTATACCGAAGGCGACGATGCAAAAGGCGACTGCGTATTTCTTTCCACCGTTCATAGCGCAAAAGGAATGGAGTTCAGAAACGTATTTATTATCGGCGTAGAGGAAGGACTTTTCCCTCTCGGACGCGCTTCGGACGAGCAAAGCGAGTTGGAAGAAGAAAGACGGCTCATGTACGTCGCTATAACGCGAGCAAAAGAACGCTTATATATCACGCATTGCGCTTCAAGATTTATGTATGGCGACAGAAAAATGTGTCGTCAGAGCAGGTTCTTCGGGGAAATTGACGAGCGTTTTGTGGTGGGTTATGCTTCAAAAGCCGTACAAGATCGCGTAAGGGCGAATTATCCCGATTACGCCAGCGTGCAAAAATCAAGTGATCGAATATCCGGCGTTGCAACTCAGAACGTTGCTGTCAGACAAAACAATACTATAAACGATTATACCGTCGGTACTCGCGTTCTTCACAAGAAATTCGGTGAAGGAACGATAGAAGGAGTAACTAACGTAGGCGCAAATTCTTACGTTGTTATAAATTTTCAAAAGGTTGGAAAAATCACGCTGTCACTTGCGTTTGCCCCTATAACTAAATTATGACGAATTTACAAAAAAACAGAATGAACGAACTTGTCAAGATGCTTAACGAGTACGCGTACGCTTATTACGTTATGGATAATCCCGTTGTTGCTGATAACGTCTACGACAAGTATTATGACGAGCTACTGTCCCTTGAAAAAGAGACGGGAGTTTGTCTGCAAAGTTCTCCTACGCGCAGAGTAGGCGGTGAACCGATTAAGTCTTTTAATGAGCACCGTCATATCAACCGCTTATACTCGCTTGATAAATGTCAGAGTTATGACGAGCTTCGCGCGTGGGATAAAAAAATTCGTATGGCTGTAGGTGAAGTAAATTATACGCTAGAGTATAAACTTGACGGACTTACAATGGTCTTTACGTATGAAAATGGCAATTTAATTATAGCCTCAACCAGAGGTAACGGCACGACGGGTGAAGAAGTTACGGCGCAGGCGTTGACCATAAAATCCGTCCCGCTTACAATTCCCGCCGAGGAAAAAACCGAAGTAAAAGGTGAGTGCATAATGCGTAGGTCAGCATTTCGCGCTTATAACGAAACCGCAGTAGAACCGCTCAAGAATCCTCGCAACGCAGCGGCAGGCGCAATCAGAAATCTTGATCCCAAAATAACCGCTTCCCGCCGTCTTGACATGATTTTTTATGACGTTAACTACATTGAGAGCGATTTAATAAAAACTCAATCAGACGGTCTAAATTGGTTAAAAAACAATAAATTTAAGACTGAAAAGATATGTATTACGTCTGACATAGAAGAAATTATTACTA